>JBJFAF010000024.1:0-5901 GCA_051887755.1 Candidatus Coproplasma sp. | reverse complement strand
CATACTCGAGGGCGACCCCGATAACGTCCACGCCTTAACCACCCTATCGGCGGTTAAAAGTCAACAAAATAAGAGGGAAGAGGCAAAAGAGCTTGCCTATAGGCTTTTAAAGGTCAACGCAACCGACAGCGACGATATGTACAAAATCGCCACGGTGTGCTGTGAAAACGGACTGCATAAGGAGGCGTACGACCTGTTTTGCCGTATGGACGATAGGTTCGCCTACGACTGCTCGTTCCTGTTTTTCAAGGCGATAGCGGCGTACAACAGCGATAAAATCGAAAAGAGCATACAGATTTTCGACACCCTTTTAACCATTTATCCAAACGCCGTGACTGCCGATTACTGGTATTACGTTGTTCTCCAAGAGAGCAAAAAGCCGTTTGAGGAGAGAATGGAGTTAGAGTATTTCTACCGCCTGCCCCGCTCCGAATGTGAGGCGAACGTCGCTATGCTGTCGGCTTTTAACCACCTAAGCGACGCCAATGCGCAAAAGGTGCTTAAGGAGGCGGATATATCGGGTGCAATTCATTGGTGTATGGACGAGGGCGAGCCCAACGCTACGGAAGAATTGCGCCTTATAGGTGCGTTCAGCGCACTTAAGGGCGGTTTGGACGACACCGTAAGGGACGTGCTTTTAGATAGCTTTATGCCCGACCACGTTAAGCTTGAATTACTCTCGGGCAGGGTTCAGCAGAACAGGGAAGGCGTGTACGGAATAGTGCTGTGCAATATGTACAGAAACGTCACTATTTTAAGGGTAGAGCTCGGCAGAAAAAAGCGCAAGGTTTTCCTTAACGCATACGGTTTAGCCTTTTCCCGATTTGCCATTTTAGACGAAAGCTATTCCGTAAAAATTGCAGAGGCAACCGAAGGGTTATACGATAAATTATCTGACGAGGATAGGTTGGACGAATGTAAGTCCGTTCCCGATATTGCTGCGGCAATAATCAAGTTTTCGCAAATTAAGGAAGAGCTTACGATGCAGCAAATCTGCGACTTTTTCGGCGCAGATATTGAAAAAGCAGAAAAATTATCAGGTGAATAGCAATGAAAATTTACGATTTCGACGGTATGTTTGACGAAAAACTCTCCGAGTACATACAAAAACATTCGGGCGAGTATAAGGAAAAGGAGTGGGAAGACATCATTCCTAAGATGTACGCCCGTTTCGGGGATACGACCATTAAGTCCTTAGGCAAATCGCCTAATCAATATTATTCGGAAATGGACGACAATCAACTTGTCGCACAACTCCGTTCTCATCTTAAAAACGGCGTGCCGATAAGCGTATTCTTATGCAATGCGATAGAGGCGAGAAAGTTAGACGAATTACTTTTGCCCCTTTTAAGCGGTACCGAGGACGAGATAGCCTATGCGCTCAACCTCATAGGCGTAAGCAAAATCGCCCTGCCCGAGTATATGCGCCTGCTCACTACCTCCGACGACGAGGACGTGCTAAACACCTGCGTGGATAATGTAAAGGAGCTTGCCGACGACGTCAAGGAAGAGGCGCTTGCCTACTACGAAAAGGGCGTTCAAAAGGAATATATGATGGAAATTCTCTCCCGTTGCGTAATCAAAGACGAAAGAATTTTCGATATATTGCTTAAGGAGTTCCGCACTTCGGACGAAAATGTGTCTATGCACGCAAGTTACCTTGCATCGTACGGCGACGAAAGGGCATTGCCCTATTTGCTCGATAAAATCGACGAGGAGGGTATTTCCTTTATAGAGTATCAAGAGCTTAAGTATGCAATAGAGAGCTTAGGCGGCAGTTACGAAAAGGAGAGGGATTTCTCCTCCGACCCTTATTATCAAATTATAAAATCTCACAACGCTAAAGACGTAGACATTTTTTCTGCGTTCAACCCCGATAAAAAGGACGATTAATTAAACGCACAAAACCATAAAGCGTGTAGCGGGATAAGCCCGTTGCACGCTAATTTTTTATACGAGCGTATAAATGGCGCAAAACAGTCAATAACAAACTAAGGAGGTGTATTAATGACTCAGTTAACTTCAAAAGAACTCACATTTATTTCCGACGCCCTCACCTACGAGGGCTTGATTTGCAAAAAGGCACGGGCTTATTCCAAGACCCTTACCGACCCCGACCTTGCCGACTGTATGGCAAAGATTGCCGACGACCACGAAAGGCGTTATTCGCAGTTATTGATGAAGATAGGAGGGTAAAAATGAAACTATCAAAAAGTGATACTCAATTAAACGAAAAGGATGCGATTACCGATTTATTGACGAGTGAAAAACAGCTTATGTCGTTATACACGACCGCACTTTTCGAGGGTAGCTCCCAGAGCATAAGAAAGGACTTTGCCAACCACCTGAACTCGGTGGCGCAAAATCAGTACTGCCTTTTTTCACAGATGACGAGCAGGGGGTATTACGAGCCGACCCCTGCGCAAAAACAGATGATTGACGAGGCTTGCGATATGTTCAAAAAGCAGGCGAAATCGTTACAGGCTTAAAGCAATCAGGATAATTAATAATGGAAAAAGCCCGCCGCAGTTTGCTTTTAAACTGCGGCGGGCTGACCTTTAATTTACTAATTTGAAATTACTTTACGGATAAAAGCCTGTCGATAAGCTTATAGCCGTCCGCAACGTACTGCCCCGTTGCCGCCGCCTCGTCCTCCGTATATCTCTTTGCGCCGTTCGAAAGATTTTTAACGTTGGTGTAGACGAGGTATGGAACGGGCTCGGAAACATGGGTCTTGCACTTGCAGGGAGTGGGGTGGTCGGGCGTAACTAAGATTGCGTAATCTTCGCCTGCCTTTTCAAAACCGTCAATTAAAGTGGGTATAACCACGCCGTCAATCTGCTCGATAGAGAAAATCTTATGCTCGGGGTCGCCGTGGTGACCGCACTCGTCAGGCGCCTCCATATGGATGTATACGAAGTCAAGTCCGCCTAAAAGTGCGTCGACCGCCGCCTGAGCCTTGCCCTTAAAGTTGGTGTCGTAGTTGCCCGTTGCGCCTTCGACTTCGATAATTTGCATATCGGCAAGCATACCGATACCCTTTACGAGGTCAACGGCAGAAATTATTCCGCCCTTAAGCGAGTGAGCCTTTTCAAAGGGAGCAAGCGCAGGTTTAGTGCCTTCGCCCCACAGCCATATGGAGTTAGCGGGTCGCTTGCCCTCGGCAATGCGCTTAAGGTTTAAGGGGTGGTTTTTAAGCAGTTCATAGCTCTTTTTCATTAAAGAGAGGTACTTTTCGCCCATAATGCCCTTAGGCAAATAATCTGTAATCTTCCTGTCGGAAATGTCGTGGGGCGGCGTTAAGTCGTGCCCCGTTACGCCGTCCTTTACGACGAGGCAGTGGCGGTAAGAGATGCCGGGGTAAAAGGTAAAGTCCTCTTCGTCAAGGTACTCCTTTAAATAGTTGATAAGCTCAGTCGATTCGGCGGTGGAGATTTCCCCTGCGGAATAATCTACCATAGTCTTGTCCTCGTAATTTCCCTCGTCGGAAAGGGTGACGACGTTACAACGCAAGGTCACGTCGGTTGCGCTTAAATTTATACCCATAGACACCGCCTCTAAGGGTGAACGCCCCGTATAGAAGTCGTGGGGATTAAAGCCGAGTACTGACATATTCGCTACGTCGCTACCGGGCTTCATACCGTCGGGTACGGTCTTGCATAGTCCCACTTCGGAAAGGGGCGCAAGTCTATCAAGGGTAGGCGTCTTCGCCGCCTCTAAGCAGGTTTTATTGCCAAGTGTAGGTATCTTCCAATCTGCCATTCCGTCGCCTAAAACGACAACATATTTCATAATATATTCTCCTTATTTATCGCTCGTAGAGCGGTATATTCTTAACTTTTATTACGCATTAGCGTGAATTCAATCAACCGTAGATTGGATTCAATCGCCGTAAAGCGTAGCTTTTACAACTGCCAGTCTATCGGCGTTTTGCCGTGCTCCGTTAAATAACTATTCGTGCGTGAAAAGCACTTGCTGCCGAAAAAGCCGTAATATGCGGAGAGGGGTGAGGGGTGTGCGCTCTCGATGATAAGGTGTTTTGATTTGTCGATTAAAGGCACTTTACTCCTTGCGTTGCCGCCCCAAAGGATAAACACCACGTTTTCGCACCTATCGGAAATAAGCTTTATGACGCTGTCGGTAAACCAACCCCAGCCGCACTTTGCGTGGCTGTTGGCGGAATGTTCTCTCACGGTAAGCGTAGTGTTTAAAAGCAAAACTCCCTGATTTGCCCACTTTGTCAAATCGCCGCAGTCGGGCTCTTTTATCCCTAAGTCGCTCTCAATCTCCTTAAAGATATTTTTAAGCGACGGGGGCAGGGGGACGCCCGCCTTAACCGAAAAGCACAGCCCGTGCGCCTGATTAGGCTCGTGGTAGGGGTCCTGACCTAAAATAACCGTCTTTACGTTCTCTATGGGCGTGTAGCGGAAGCAGTTATACAAATCGTACATATCGGGGTAAATAACGTAAGTCGAGTATTCCTTTTTAAGGAACTCCCTTATCTTCAAATACCTCTCGTCCGCAAACAACGGGGCTAACGCCTCGTCCCAGCCGTTGTTAAATTTAATCATACGGTAAAACTCTTAAAATAAACTTTAGTATCGTTAAATGGTCGCAAGCAGATTTGCGTATGCGGCAATATCTTCTTTAGCCTGATTTATATCGTGCTCTAAATAATTTCCACACTCTTCTTTCTTGTTGCCGGGTATCTCGTCAAGCTCAATCGCCGCCGCACAGGCGTCGATAAGCAACGCCTTAACCTCGTCAAAGCACATATTGACGGTCAAAAGGTAGTACCCTGTCCTGCACCCCATAGGTCCGAAGTAGATAACGTCGTCCTTGCGGGAAGAATTTCTCAAGACGGTAGCAAGCAAATGCTCGGTCGTGTGCAACGCCTTAGGGTTTATATAGTCCCCTGCGTTGGGCTTTTTAAAGCGCAAATCCCAGGTGGTCACGCCCTGCATTTCCATACTCTTGTAAAGCCCGGGCAAAAGAGTGTTGTGGTTTTTTTGAAAGGAGGGAATTTTATCCATAGTTTAACCTTTAACGGCTTTAAAAATTTTGACTATTTCCTGCTTTAACGCCAAAGTGCAGGCGTTAAGGTTGACCAAAAACTGTTCGGTGGTACTGCCCGACCCCGCCATGTCGGAAATAGCCTTAAAGGAATAGCAGGGTACGTTCGCATGCTTGCAGACGTGAGCGATTGCGCCGAGCTCCATATCCCGTATATCGGCTGTAAACTCTTTAGTCAAAAGCTCGAAGTCGTCTATATCGTCGTTGAACCTGTCGCCCGTGCCCACCTTTTTCAAGGGATATGCGGGGGAAGAAATAAGCTGAATATAGGGTTCGGAATACTCGTTCAAAGTGCCCATAGGCGTACCGTTTAGCGAAACCAAGTCGAAGTCGTATTGAACGACTTTTTCAATCGCATAGATATGGCAAACCTCGGTGGCGGAGTTAAGCCCGCCCGAAACGCCGATATTAACTATTTTATCTGCGCCTAAGCAGTCAATTGCGTACTGAGTGCCCGCCGCCGCATTTACCTTGCCGACGCCGCACACGACGACTGCGCAATTCTCGCCGTCTATTTTGCCCGTTATAATGCCTCTGCCGTACCTGTCGCTGCGCTCAACGCAGCTCATATTTTCAATTACGGGTGCGGCTTCGCTCTCCATTGCAATTACGAAAACTATCATATTTTTATTATAACAAACCCGACGGCAATTTGCAATTAAACGGGGTATGGTAAATTTGATATATTTAAACGCTTGGCACATAAAATATTTGTATGAAAATGCGTTCCAAGTTCACAAGGCTGAAAATCATAATAGCGGCAATCTGTCTTATTTTTTTTGGTATACTCATCTTTTTTCAGCACAACGTCACTAAAATTTTAATCTC
>JBJFAF010000023.1:0-5909 GCA_051887755.1 Candidatus Coproplasma sp. | reverse complement strand
CGTATCGTCATCGTCGTCGGTATCGATAGTAGGTTCGCCGATGATTTCAAATTCCTTATCAGTGACGGAGTAGTCTACAAAAGCGGTCATAGAGAGGTTGTCGCTGTCGTCAGTATCGATAACCTTTAACAGACCAAGCGCCTCTTCATAGTCGCTGTAGAGGTAGGAGTAACCCGTCTGACCTTCTTCCGCAGTTTCAGCGTTGAAAGGAATGAATGCGGACGAATCGTAGAGCGAGAAGGTATAGAAGGTTGCGTCGTAATCGTAAATCTTCTCGTATTCGCTGTCTACAAGCTTTTCAAGCTGAGCGATACTCTGGTCGTTATCGGGTAACTCGCCGCTGATGTTTTCAATTAAGTCAGCACGGATTGCGTTTGTGTAATAATTTAGCTTGGTTTCGTAGGTGCTGCTGCTGAGCGACGTTTCGTTCTCGGGGCTGTAGTCAAAGAGTACATAGCTGTTAGTTGCAATGCCTTCGGTGTATTCTTTATCACGTTCGCCCGACCAAAGCTCAAGCCTGTAATTCTTCGTCGTGTTGCCCGTATGGACGTTAAAGGTTACGGTTACCCACTTGTCTGCGTATCTTGAGTCGTTGCCGTCGATTACAAAGCAGTAAGGGGTTGCGGTAGACGCATCGTAGGTATAGCTTGCAATGCTCTTATCAACGCCGTATACGACCTTATCCTTATTTGCAACGCCACTTTCAACGTAGTAGTAAGTGGACTTGCCGTCGACTTCGCCTGCGTACTCGTAGACCTTGTTGTTTTCCTTGCCGCCCGCAATTAGGTAGTGGGGTGCAAGCTTAGTCTTATTTGCGTCAGCGTAATAGGTTACGCCTTTGACTAAGTTTTCAAACGTTACTGCGTTACCTTCTGCATCGAAGAAGTTTTCGTGTTCGTACTTATAATCATAGTACTTGGTAAGGTTGTAGAAGTTTGCATACAACTTGCCGTCGCCGTTTTCGTAAAGACCGTCGTCCCTTAACGTATAGGCAATCACCTTGTCGCCGTCAACCTCTTTTAAGATATTCCCGTCGTCGTCATACAAGAAGTTCACGTCGGGCGTCTTATAGGTTAATACGTCGTTGTTAGCGGAATCTGTATCGATGAGGTAGACGTATGCGATTGCGCCCGAGCTTACCTTAACCCTTACGCTGACTTGAGTATAGCTGTCGGAAGAGAACGAGCTCGTCGTCCCGATATAGCCGTAGTTGATAGGACGGTTATTCTCAATATCCCTTACAGCATTAACGATAAGGAGCGGCTGATAGGAGTACTTTCCTGCAAGTGCTTCCCAAATCGCTTCGTTATCTACGGGTGAACCTGCAAGCTGAGGATAAATCTTGTTAAACCAGTCTTTAGTGCCGTCCTTATAGTTTTCAACGTTTTCTCTGTTTAAAAGACCTGCATAGTCGTTGTTGTTGGTAGTATCGTAATCGGTTGCGGGAGAGCCCGTAGGTTTAACCGCAACGCTGTTGCCGTTTGCGCCCGTGTAGTTGGAAGGGGTGGCGAGGTCGGTCTTAATCTGGTTATTTGAACCGCCTTGCTCGCTGTCGAACTCCTTAGAGAAGGTGTCGTTCGTTTCCGTAAAGCTCAATGCGGCGGTATTGCTAAGACCTGAAGTGTAGTCGTAAACATCCTCGTCGAGGTCCATAACCGAGAGGTTGGTTAAGGCTATCCAACCGTACTTATAATCGGTAGTGGTAGTGCCCTTTATCGCCGTGTTGCCGAGGTTAATCTTTATTGCAAAGCTCTTGCCGTCGACGCCTGAGGTGTTACCTATTCTAATAAAGCACCTTACCCAACCGTCGTAAATGTCTTTTTCGTCGCCGAAGTTGGTGGTAGCCTGAGTAGTGGTGTCGAGGGTAAAGCTGGAGGAATTATCCTCGTCCGTCGGGTCGTATACGGTTACGGTAGCCGCAGTCTTACTGCCAAAGTCGGAAGTCTTAAGCCAGAACGATATAAGCTTGTATTCCCCGTCGTCAATCATAAACGCAGGGTCGGAAGGCGTAGGAGTCGTGGCCGAAGTACCGTTAAACACGGAGTCTAAAATCCTCGTTTCGTACGCTGCACCGTATGCACTAAGCATAATAAGCGTCTTTGCGCTGCCGTCAACCCCGGGCAGGTCGCAAGCCGACTTAAGTGAATCTGTGAGGAGTTGATTGTACTCGAATCCGCTCACGCTAAGCAACCATTCGTCGTTTATATCCGCTAAGGCAAGCAGGTCGGAGCTTACGTTTAAGCCGTTATTCTTAAGGTTGGTAGGCAATTTTGCCGTCGCCGCACCGTTGTCTAACGAGCCGATGTTTTCAGTTTTATAGCCCGTATTTTTAGAGGAAATATACTTGTCTGAGTCTACGGTAAGCCCCGTTTTAACGTTCCCTGAATTCAAAACGAATTCAAGTGCCTCAGTGCTTGCAAAGTCGATAAAGAAACTTCTGTCCTGAGAGTTGTTTTCTTCGGTAAATTCTACGATATTTCCTTCGTCGTCCTCCGTTTTGTTCTTAGGGACGTCTACCCTAAACGCCATTTTTGCGTCAGCGGCAAGGGGGTAGCAGGTGTTGGTAATATCTTCAGCCCCGTCCGATGTTCTGATAGAGGTGTCGAAGTCCGCATTGCTATCTTTAAGCAAATCGAGGTTGCGGTATTTTTCAAAAGTAATATCGTCGAAGAAAGCGTAGCCCTCTACCGTATTAATGCCCTTAGAGCCGTTTTCGCCCAAGCCGAGGGTAAGACTGATTTCTGTAGTAGCAAAGGTGCTTGCCTGAACGTAAACCGTATACTGTACCCAACCGTTGTTTTCTGCGGCGGCAGTGACGTTACCTTCTCCGTCCACGGTGTTGGGGTTAAGAATTTCGGTATTGATATTCTTTATCGTAAAGCTGTCTAAGCTATTGCCGCCGACTGATGAGCTAACCTTTATATAAGCTCCCTTATTAAAGGTAACTTCAGAGCGTTCGCCTTTGGAGTTATCGCAGTACAGCTCTGCCGTTTTAACCCAAAGGGAGATTTTACAGGTCGTGTTAGCCTCAAGAGAAATGGTGGTAGAGGATTCAAAATAACCTTCGGTGCCGCGGAAGTAGTTGTTGCGGAAGTTGTGAATCATTAAGACGCTCGTACCGATTTCGTTTTTGAGTTCGGCGTCGGAATAGACTTTTCCGTCTTCATCGGTATAAACGTCGGCGGTTTCGCCGTTCTCGTTTACATAGACGTACTTTTCATTCTCTTCGTCCCAACGGAGGTTGTGAGTGTTGGGGTTGTCGATATACGCTTTCTTATCCTCTTCTTCGTCATCGTCAGTGCTGTCGAGGGCGTCGTGCATATTCTTATAGAGCATATCGTCGGTCAACGCACCGTTATAATCTTTTTTATTTTCGTCGTCGCTTGACAAATCGTCGTTTGTCTCAAGCGTTTCGGGCAGGGTCGGGTCGGTAAGGTAATCCCAGCCCTCCTTGCTCGTTTTAATTATACCCGACATAGAGGAAGAGTTTGTCCCGCTGTAGGAAAAACTCCAACTGTCAGGCGTACTGATGGGGTATAAGCCATCGTTGTCGTCGTAAAATTCAAAGTTGCCGTTTTTAATTTCCTGCAAATCTTCTTTGGTTGTTACCTTATTGTCTTCATCGTCGTCCGTGCTTGAGTTCTGTGCGCACGCCGCCGTCATGCCGATAAAAAGCGACGTTGCGACAGCCGTTAAGCCAAACGCTGCTTTTTTGAATTTGGAGCTGTATTTACCCTTCATTTTTCACCTTTTAAAAAGTTAGTGTCATCTTCAAAAACCGAATGACGGAAATTACGTTCCGAGTCCGTCGGTTTTCATACCTACATATTTTAATATAAAAGCGAATTTTTTGCAACTGATTATCGTCGCCGTTGGCATAAAAAATTCATTATTACTAAAAAAATGCAAAAACTTTTTTTATATTTAGTAGGTAAGGGGGGATTATTAACGGGCAAAATGAAAAAAGGATATAGCAAAGCAATAGTAAGCGGAGTGGGCTTGGGCGCAGTCAACGGCTTTTTCGGCGGCGGAGGAGGAATGATTGCCGTGCCGTTGCTTTCCGGTACGCTCGGTTATACCGACAAGCAGGCACACGCAACGGCAATTCTCGTCATAGCTCCCGTATGCCTAATAAGTGCGATAGTCTATATTATCGGCGGTTTTACCCGTGCGGACGTAATTATACCCGCAACGATAGGCAACGTTACGGGTGGGCTTTTAGGGGCGGAATTGCTCGGTAAAATACCTGAAATTTGGACGGACGTAATCTTTATCGCCGTGCTTGTTGCGGCGGGTGTAAAGATGGTTATTTAGGTTAGGGAATATGCTATGTCGTTTATTTTATTATTGATAACGGGTTTTGCCGCAGGCGTTTTCGGTGGTATGGGTATGGGCGGCGGTACGGTGTTGATACCTGCCTTAACATTGCTTTTAGGCGTCGAGCAACGGCTTGCTCAGGCGACTAACGTTATAGCTTTTTTGCCGATGGCGGCGCTCGTATTGCCGAGGCATAGAAAAAACGGGCTTTTAAGGACGGACGGCGTCTGGGCTTTAATAATTCCCGCATTGATTTCAACCGCCGTATTCAGCCTTATTATGGCGGTCTTTCCTGCAAACGCATTAAGAAAAGCTTTCGGCGTTTTCTTGTTGGTGCTTGCAATTAAGCAGACTTTCGACCTTAAAGACAAGCTAAAAAACAAATCACCTTGAAAATATCTTTTTGATAGGTCTGGCGGAAATCATCTCCATTGCGTAAAAGGCGATAAGCGCAAACAGGCTCGACGCTCCTCCGCAGACTAAAATTTTAACTATAAGCGGCAAGACGCCGTCTAAGAGGTTTGCAAAAAGTTTCCCGAAAACACAGGCAAAAACGCAAATTACGGCGCACCTTAGGGCGTACCCTGCATAGTTGATTTGCGGGCAGTTTTTCGTCAGTAAGCGCAAATTGAGTATGGCAGTGATTATAAAGTTGACAGTAACTCCCGCCATATAGGCATAAATTCCCCAAAAATGCGTCAGCCCGAATATACAGGCGAGCATAGCGGCGGCGCCTATGAAATAATAAATCAAAGTTTTGATTTCATAATGCATAGAGTTCAATACGGTAGTAGTAATCATCGAAAGACACATCGGCAACATCATAAATGAAAAATTGCTTATTATCTCGCCGCTCAATGCGTTGTCGTAAAGAAATAGACCTATATCTCTGCCCTCGGTAAAGGTCATGGGTATAAGTATGGTTGCAATTAAAACGGAGCTTTTAAGCGTCTTTTCTATATCCCGTTTTAGTAAGTCGTTGCGCTTGGAGTAGAAATTTTCACTCATTTGCGGCGCAACGACGACGGCGATAGAGCTTATGAGCGGACTTGGTATATAAAGTACGGGTACGCTCATTCCAAGTACTGCGCCGTAAATGGAGAGCGCCTGAGAATCCGAATATCCGCAGGCGTACGAGAGCAATGCGGGTAAAAACATTGCCACACAGGAATTTAAAATCGAGGTGGAGGTTCGCATAGCGGTTACGGGTAGAGCCGCCGTAAAAAGGGGTTTAAACTGACCCTTTGGGTTGACGAATTTTCCGCCCGTATAAAAATACCAGAACAGCGAAACGAAGAATGAGAAAATATACGATATGAGAACGGCGATAACTGCGGCTTTTGCACCGCCTTCGGCGGTGTGGGCAAAACCTACGAGTATACAGCCGCATACTACCATAACGGCGTCCTCGGCAAGCTCTATTACGCTATAGGGCAAAAACTGCATATTGCCCCAAAACGAACCCCTTATTACGGCGTAAACGGAGGTCAAAACGAGCCCTGGCAGTAGAATGAGAAAGATATTTACATAATCTCTGTCAGGAAAGAGAAAGGAATACAGATGCTTTCTGATGAGAGAATACGAGTCATCGT
>JBJFAF010000022.1:0-5914 GCA_051887755.1 Candidatus Coproplasma sp. | reverse complement strand
ATTATCTTGACCAAGCCGACGGGGTTGTGCTATAATACCCTACAAATAAAGTAGGAATAACTGCACAAACTATTTTACTGACGATAGGAGGACGAACCCGTGACGGTCAGGGAATTACAGGATAAAATAATACAGCTCAAAAAGGAAACGGACACCTGCATTTTAGCGCATAGCTATATGTCGCCCGATATCTGTGAGATTGCAGACTTCGTCGGCGACAGCTACGCCCTTTCCGTAAAGGCAAAGACTACGCCGCAGAAAAACGTTATAATGTGCGGCGTACGCTTTATGGCGGAGACGGTTAAAATGCTCTCGCCCCAAAAGAGGGTGTTCCTTGCCAACCCCACGGCGGGCTGCCCCATGGCGGAGCAGATGGACAAGGAAGAGATAGAGCAGGTCAAAAAGATGTACCCCGATTACGCAGTCGTTGCCTATATCAACACCACGGCAAAGCTTAAAACCATTGCGGACGTGTGCGTAACCTCCTCGTCGGCGGTTAAAATTTGCAAGGCTATGCCCGAGAAGAATATCCTGTTTATACCCGATATCAACTTGGGTACCTTTGTTAAAAATCAGGTGCCCGAAAAGAATTTTAAACTCCTTTCGGGCGGCTGTCCCACTCACGCAAGAGTGGACGAGGAAGAGGTTAAGGAGGCAAAAGCCGCTCACCCCGACGCACTCTTTTTAGTACACCCCGAGTGCCGCCCCTCGGTGGTCAAGTATGCTGATTACGTCGGCTCTACTTCGGGAATTATGGACTATGCGATAAAGTCAAACGCTAAGGAATTTATAATCGGCACGGAAAATTCAATTTTACAGCACTTGCAGTTTAAGTGCCCCGACAAAAAGTTCTATCCCTTATCCAAAGATTTGGTCTGCCACAATATGAAGGCGACCACCCTTTCCGACGTTTACAACTGCTTAAAGGGCGAGGCTGGCGAAGAGATGATTATGGACGAAGAGCTCATATCTTCCGCAGTTAAGTGTATAGATAAGATGATAGAGTACGGCGGCTGAGAGGGAACGGCTTATGATGATAACGACTAAGGGGCGCAACGCCCTTAAGGTTATGCTTGATTTAGCTCAGCACAACGACGGAAACAACGTCTCTCTTGCCGATATCTCCGAGAGGGTTAAGGAGTCGCAGAAGTATTTAGAGGCAACCGTTGCCTCGCTCTCTTCGGCAGGGCTTATCATCTCGGCAAGGGGTAAGAGCGGCGGCTACCGCCTCGTACGCAGACCCGAAGAGTACAACGTTGCGGAGATAATCTGTGCGGCGGAGGGGACGCTTTCGCCCGTGTCCTGTTTAGATGCGGGCTGTTCAAAAGCGGACGGCTGCTTGACCCTGCCCTTATGGCGTGAGTTGGACGAAGTTATTATGAATTTTCTGCGCAGTAAAACTCTCGCCGATTTATTGAAATAGTTATGAATAATATTCCGATAACTGCGCACAATGTTTTTATCGGAGGTATTTGATATGAGACTTAATTGCGGAGATACCTGCCCTAAGAGCGGCACTTACAAGGTCGTCGACGGCAGAGGTCAAGTAGTGAACAACGTACACGTTGAAGAAGGCGAAACCATGCCCCCTACGCAGTACTCTGATTGTCACTATGAGATAGACTAAACTACCCCACCAACTAATTTCTTGAATGTATCTTTTCGCCCCTGCCTGTGTTGAGTGGTCTTGGCGTATGTCCGTGTACGCCTTCACCCATTCGCCTTGGCAGGAACAAAAATCTACTATTCAAGACGCTTTGCGGTTTTAAACCAAAAATGCCAAATGTCAGTTGATTGATAGTTTATAGAAAAAATTTTTGGTTTAAAACAATTAGCAATGGGATAATTTAGTCTATAGACTAAGTTAAAGGTTAAGGGAGCGCACGGCGAATAACGCCGTGCGCACACTTAACTTTTAAAATTATTTTATAAGTCCCCGTAATTCCTATTGACAAAATAGGAATTATTTTTTATACTTATTTCATACTAAAAAAGTAGGAATTAAGAGGCGTAATTTGGAACAGAAAAAAATCGTCTATGTAGATAACGCCGCAACGACGGCGATGAGCGATTCGGCAATAGCCGCAATGCAAAAATATTATAAAGAGGTTTACGGCAACCCCTCGTCCCTACATACGGTGGGTCAGGTTGCCAAGGAGGCGTTGGACGGCGCAAGGGCGCAGATAGCAAGTATAATCGGCGCAAAACCCAACGAAATTTACTTCACTTCAGGCGGCAGCGAGGCGGATAACCAGGCAATTCGCTCTGCGGCGATTGCGGGTGCGTTAAAGGGCAAAAAGCATATAATATCCACCGCGTTCGAACATCACGCCGTACTGCATACGTTAAAGAAGTTGGAAAAGGAAGGGTTTGAAGTAACCTATCTCGACGTGCACTCCGACGGGCTTATAACGGCAGAGGAGGTTCAGGCGGCTATCCGCCCCGATACGGCTTTGGTAACTATTATGTACGCCAACAACGAGGTGGGCACGATAGAGCCCATTCGCAAGATAGGAGAGGTATGCCGTGCAAATAAAGTCTTGTTCCACACCGACGCCGTTCAAGCAACGGGGCATTTGCCCATAAACGTCGTGGACGACAATATCGATATGCTGTCTGCGTCTGCCCATAAATTCCACGGACCTAAGGGCGTCGGCTTTTTGTACTGCCGCACGGGCGTAAGGCTTTACAACCTGATTGAAGGCGGCGCACAGGAGCGCAACCGCAGGGGCGGTACGGAGAATATCGCAGGCGTTTGGGGTATGGCTGCCGCTTTAAAGGAGGCGGTTGACCACCTTGACGAGAATATGGCTAAGGAGACGGCTCTGCGTGATAAGCTCATCGCAGGTCTTTCTAAGATAGAACATTCAAAGGTAAACGGTAATTTAAATCACCGCTTGCCCGGCAATGTCAATATGTGTTTCGAAGGTATAGAAGGCGAAAGTCTTTTACTTCTTCTCGACCAAAAGGGAATTTGTGCATCGTCCGGTTCGGCTTGCACGTCCGGTTCGCTTGACCCTTCTCACGTTCTCTTGGCGTTGGGCTTACCGCACGAAGTGGCGCACGGCTCTCTCAGGCTTAGCCTGTCCGAGTGGAACACCGAAGAAGAAGTCGACTATATCATAGCCGAAGTTCCCAAGGTGGTGGAATACTTAAGGTCTATATCTCCGGTTTGGGAAGCGTTAGAAAAAGGCGAGACGCCGCACTTGATTTAAAGAATAAAGAATAAATAAGGTGAAGAATATTTAAATAAAATTTACAACCTTAATCTCACTTTCCCAAAAGAATAGGGAAAGTGGCTTGCGCCAAAGCGCAAGACGATAGAGTTTGATTTTCAAAAATCACGTTACCACTATTATATATAATATACGAAAACAGAGGTTTAAAAGCATATGGCACTTTACAGCGAAAAGGTTATGGACCATTTTACTAATCCCCGCAATGTGGGGAAGATTGACGACGCAGACGGCATAGGCGAAGTAGGCAACGCAGTCTGCGGCGACATTATGAAGATATACATCAAGGTGAACGACGGGATAATCACCGACGTTAAGTTCAACACCTTCGGGTGCGGCAGTGCAATTGCGTCCTCTTCTATGGCTACGGAGATGATTAAGGGTAAGCCCATTTCGGAGGCGCTCACCTTGACCAACAAAGCCGTAGCGGAGGCGTTAGACGGTCTGCCCGCACATAAGCTTCACTGTTCGGTACTCGCCGAAGAGGCTATCCGTGCGGCAATCAAGGACTATTACGATAAGAACGGAATAGAGTACGATAAGGCTCAATTCCCCGAACCCCACGAAGAAGAGCACCCTGCCGAAGACTAATGGCAAGGGAATTAACCCCGTGCGGGCGCATAGAGCGCAGCATAATAACCAAATTCCGCAAGGGCATATGGACTAAGTTTTTACAGGCTGTCAAGGCGTACAACCTTATCGAGCAGGGCGACAAAATCGCCGTGTGTATTTCGGGCGGCAAGGACTCTATTCTGCTCGCAAAGTGTATGCAGGAGCTCAAGCGCCATTCGGACATGGATTTCGACGTCGAGTTCATAGTTATGAACCCCGGCTACGAGCCCGAAAATCTTGCTCTCATTAAAAGCAACCTCGCCTTGTTGGAGATACCCGCCCGTATCTACGATTCGGACATCTTCGACGTAAACGAATTAATCGGCGGCGAGCACCCCTGCTATCTCTGTGCCCGTATGCGCAGAGGCTTTTTATACGCCCGTGCCGAAGAACTCGGCTGTAATAAAATTGCACTCGGACATCATATGTCGGACGTAATCGAAACGACGCTTATGTCTATGATGTTCGGCGGACAGATTCAGGGAATGATGCCCAAGATTAATAGCACTAATTTCAGCGGAATGACGCTTATTCGTCCCCTATACTGTGTAAACGAGGACGATATTATCCACTGGAAGGAATACAACGGCTTGCAGTTTATCGCCTGTGCCTGTTCGCTGACCAAGGGGCTTTCTTTAGGAGAGCAGGGTCAGTCGGGCAGGCAGGATATAAAAAGGCTTATAAAGGACTTCCGCACCCGCAACCCCGACGTCGACGCAAGTATCTTTAAAAGTCTGCACAACGTTCAGCTCGACACTCTGCCCGCCTTTAAATACAAGGGTGAAACCTACGACTTTAGCACAAAGTTCGAAAAGGGAATTACCGTTAAAATAAAAGAAGATTAAGTATCTTTAAATACAAGAGTTAAAATTACTGTAACTGCACTTCTTAAAAATTTAAGTAGTGCAATTTTTTTTATTTTTTAACGAAATATGTTTACAAATAACAAAACTTATAATATAATTATGTATAACCATAACTATTTTTAGAACAAATAGCTAAAATTGTCAAAAATAGCAGGGACAACCTGCTGAAAGGGGGGGTATATATGAACAAGAGGAGAGCTTTAATTATCGTACTCCTTGCGTGCGTTCTGTCGTTTATTTGCGCTTTTGCAGCCTGCAACAAGAAAAATAACGACGTCCAGAACGTAGAGGTTACTGCGGTAACCTTGGACAAGGATACGGTAAATTTGCAACTCGAAGCAAAGACTACGGAAACGCTTACGGCGATAGTTTCGCCCGACAACGCAACCAACAAGACCGTAACATGGACAACCAGCGCAGAATCGGTTGCAACCGTTTCGGACGGCGTCGTAACGGCTGTCGGCGTGGGTAGCGCTACGATTACGGCAACGGCAGGCTCTAAGAGCGCCAACTGTACCGTAGTGGTCAGCCCTGCTCCTACGACGGTGGCAGTAACGGGCGTAAGCTTAGATAAGACGCAGTTAACCTTAAAAATTGGCGGAAATGAAGAGGCTCCGTTGACTGCGACGGTTGCGCCCGACAACGCAACCAACAAGACCGTCAGCTGGTCTTCTTCCAACACGGAGGTTGCAACCGTATCGGGCGGCGTAGTAACTGCGCTTAAGGAAGGCACGGCAACTATAACCGTAACCACGGAAGACGGCAACAAGACCGCAACTTGTGCAGTAACGGTAGAGGCGGCAGACCCCGTAAACGTACCCGTAACGGGGGTAACGCTTAATAGTAGCGAGTTAACTTTACGTCCCAACGGTACGGCAACTTTAGTTGCTACGGTAGCGCCTTCCAACGCAACGATTAAAACCGTAACCTGGTCATCTTCCAACACGGCGGTGGCAACCGTAGCAGACGGCGTAGTGACGGCAGTTGCGGAAGGTACGGCAACTATAACCGTAACGACGACTGACGGCAGCAAGACCGCAACCTGTGCGGTAACCGTACAGGCGGCTTCGTCTTCAGACGTGGCAGTCACGGACGTAACGCTTGACCAAACCGCAGTAACGCTTAAGGTTGGTGCTGCAAACGCAACGGCAACCTTAGTTGCTACGGTAGCGCCTTCCAACGCAACGATTAAAACCGTAA
>JBJFAF010000021.1:0-5960 GCA_051887755.1 Candidatus Coproplasma sp. | reverse complement strand
CGGTCTATCCCGATGGTAAAACCTTCCGTTTTCAGGATATGGTCTCGCTTGAATACATGGAAGCCGTAAAAGCGTCGGATGAAAAGTTCAAGGATATAGATATTGAAAAAATAAGCGAAAAAGACGGTTTATTAATCTACAGAACTTCAGTTGTAGACGGCGATGAAGATAAGGCTGACCTTTCGATTAATGATAAAATCTACGACTATAGATTTGTTGCAGAAGGTAAATATTTCCCCAACCAGGAGATTGCAAACGAATTTTTGCGCGCTCTCGCCGCATACCCTGCAGAGTATACGAAGTCATCGCTTGAAAAAGTAGATTTCAAAAAGAATCTTCTTTTATACGGCAGTTCTTCGATTAAAAGATACAACGACAAGCTCAGTATTCTTAACAACGAATACGATTACCTTGTGTCGCAATATAACAGCTTAATTTCATCTTTCGGCGACAGCCTTATCGTCAACGAAAAGTCGTTGCGCGTTTGGCTCAACGAATTGCAGACGGCTTACAGCAGTTATGAGAGACAGTCTCTTTCCGATAACTTGTCGAGATACGGCTACACCTTTGACGATGAAGTGTTCTCTGATACGAACGACGACCTTGTCTACGAATTGCAGTCAAATACTAAAAATATTGCAAATAATAAGGCTTTATATGAAGACCTTGTCAAAAACGGCAGCGGTATAACTAGCGAGACTACTATTCTTAACACAATAAGCGACCTTGAAAAGAGAAACGCAAGTATAGAATATACGCTTGAATATCGCGGAATAGAGGTTGAAGACAGAAATGCTTCAATCTGGACTTGGAAGAAGAAGGCTGATACCACTGCTTACGATAGATTCTGCTCAGAAAGCGAAGCTTTTGGTGAGAAGTTAGACCAGGTTAAAACTACGCTTGAAAACCAGGCTGATATTTGTAAGACGGTAATTTCTGCGGCTTACGGTCAGCAGGCAAGGGTGTTATTCGCAAATAACCAGCTTGAAGAGTTAAATACGACGAGCACGGCGATGGCTGCTGTTCTCTCGCTTATAATAGGTTTCGTTGTTGTGGCTGTGGTGGTTCTGATTATATATATGCCCAAGTACGCAAAGAAGAAGAGGGAAGAGATAGAAGGCGTTCCCGCTCGCACTCCCGTATTAGTAGAAAGCGAGCAGGTTGCAGAGGCGGCGGCAACTCAGTCCGAAGAGCCCGACGGCAAAAAGGAATAATTTAAACAAAAACTAATAAAAGCGTTACCTTTAAGGTGGCGCTTTTTTGATATGCGTCCAATTTTTTGATATGCGTTCAAAAACGAATATAATTCACCGCTTACAAAATAAAATGAATATATATTAAGTAGTCGCTGTCCGTCGGTACGGCAAACGCCGCTTTGGCAATAGAGGTGAATTAGTTTGTATTCAGCAGAAGAATATTTCGATTTGACCCGCACGCTTGCAGGTGAATATCTAAAAAAATTTACCTATCCTTGGGACGCTTTAAAAGGTATAGGCGATTTAATTTCAAGCCTATTAAAAACGCTCGGCGAAGACTTCGTTGAGGTGGGCGAGCGTGCATGGGCGCATAAGACGGCAGAGATTGCGTCCACCGCTTATATAGGCGAATGGACGGTGATAGGCGCACGCACGCAGGTAAGGCATTGTGCGTTTATCAGGGGAAAGGCTCTCGTCGGCGAGGACTGCGTTATAGGCAATTCCGTCGAGCTTAAAAACGCAGTTATATTCGACGGCGTTCAAATTCCTCACTTTAACTACGTCGGAGACAGTATTCTCGGCTACAAATGCCATATGGGCGCAGGCGCTATAACCTCTAACGTCAAGTCAGATAAAACGCCTGTTACGGTCAACGGCGAAGAAAGGATAGACACGGGGTTAAAAAAATTCGGTGCAATACTCGGCGACTTCGTCGAGGTCGGCTGTAACAGCGTGCTTAACCCGGGCACGATAATAGGAAGGAATACAACCGTGTATCCTCTCTCCTCGGTAAGGGGCGTAATTCCTGCTCGCAGCATTGTTAAAAGCGGCAGGTTGGAAATCATTGCTAAATGCGAGCGGTAGAGGTGAGGTATGGGAAGATATTTCGGAACGGACGGGTTTAGGGGAGAGGCTAACGTTACGCTCACCGCCGACCACGCTAATAAAATCGGCAGGTTTTTGGGGTGGTATTACGGCGAGCTAAAACAGCGCAACGGCGACAGCTCTCCCGCAAAAATATTAATAGGCAAGGATACGAGGCGTTCAAGCTATATGCTTGAATACGCTCTGTCTGCGGGCATAACCTCGTCGGGTGCGGACGCATACATTATGCATGTAACCACAACGCCTTCGGTGGCGTATATCACCCGAATTGACGAATTCGACTGCGGCATAATGATTTCCGCAAGCCATAACCCGTACTTTGACAACGGCATAAAACTAATAAATGGCAACGGCGAAAAGTTGGACGAAAAAACCGTTTCGCTCGTGGAAGATTATATTGACGGCACTTTTACGGCGTTCGGTAAAACTTATGCAAAAGTACCCTACGCCCGCCGTGAAAAAATCGGCAGAACTGTCGATTACGTCTCGGGAAGAAACCGCTATATCGCCTATCTTATTTCGCTCGGTATGTACTCGTTTAAAGATATGCACGTCGCTTTAGACTGCGCAAACGGGAGCAGTTGGAATATAGCACGTTGCGTGTTCGAGGCGTTGGGGGCGAAGGTCACGGTAATAAACGCCGAACCGAACGGCTTGAACGTAAACGAGAACGCAGGGTCGACGCATATCGAAGGGCTCTGCAACCTCGTTAAAGAAAAGGGGCTTGATATAGGTTTTGCCTATGACGGCGATGCGGACAGATGCCTTTGCGTGGACGAAAAGGGCAACGTAGTGACGGGCGACCATATCCTCTATATCTACGGCAGATATATGAAGGAGAGGGGTAAGCTTATGGGCAACAAGGTCGTCACTACTGTAATGAGTAATTTGGGGCTTTATAAGGCGTTCGACGAACTTGGGATAGACTACGCAAAGACGGCGGTAGGGGATAAATACGTTTACGAATATATGCAGAAGAACGGCTGTCGCTTAGGCGGAGAGCAGTCGGGGCATATAATTTTTTCAAAGTACGCAACGACGGGCGACGGCATTCTTACAAGCCTTAAGATTATGGAAGTCGTTAAGGCGAAAAAGACCGCTTTATCCCGCCTTGCCGCCCCTGTAAAACTCTATCCGCAGGTACTTAAAAACGTCAATGTCAGTGATAAAAAGGCGGTTTTAAAGGATAAAGACATTCTTGCGGCGGTTGAAAACGTTGCCGCCTCTTTGGGTGAAGACGGAAGAATTTTGGTGAGGGAATCGGGTACTGAACCGCTTATACGGGTTATGGTAGAGGCGCCGTCGCAGGACGACTGTATAAGGCATGCCGAGCAGGTCGTCAAAGTCATCACCCACAAAGGCTACGCTAAGTAGGTATGCTTAAAACTTGAATTAATTGTTTAAAGAGCGGCAAATTTTTGCCGCCTTTTTCGTATATCTTCTTATCGTAATTTTGGGTTATAGATAGTAAAAATAAACTTAAACTAAGCATTATAATCATTAAAAGCTTGACTATAGATTACTTACTATGGTAAAATTGAATTATTATAAATGGAAACGGGCGAAAGAAAACTACAGCGGTAAATTAAGCAAGAATTATTATTTACGGTTAAGTTTATTTTTAAGTCAAGTTTGTAATAATGCTTTTTGCAAAAAACCAAATTAGTTTAAATTAAAGAGGATTGCTTAGTCAACCTTTCGTCTTGTTGGTGAAAAATTATGATTATAACAAAAACTCCTTTCAGGATGTCGTTTTTCGGCGGCGGTACGGATATGCCCGAATTCTTTAACTACGGATACGGAGCCGTGCTCTCTACAACGTTTGATAAATATGTGTATGTAACTGTTCGTCACCTCCCTAGGTTTTTCGATTATTCAACTGAGATAAAATACGGTAAGATAGAGAGAGTAACGAATATAGATGGCATCGAACACCCTATGATTCGCAACGCAATCAAGATGATGGATATGCACGAGTTGTATATTTCTTACGATGCGGATTTGCCTGGGAGAACAGGCTTGGGTTCTTCAAGTACGTTTGCTGTGGGGTTGCTCAATGCCTTTTATTGTTTAAAAGGAAAGTATGCGTCAAAAAGACAGCTTGCCGACGACGCAATCTACTTAGAGAGAACGCTCTGCAACGAGGCGGGCGGCTGGCAGGACCAGATTGCCGCGTCTTTCGGCGGTTTCAACAGAATAGATTTCAAGCCCGACGGCTATCACGTAAATCCCATCATAATTTCCAACGAGCGCAAGGAAAAGTTAAACGATAACTTGCTGTTGTTCTTTACGGGTTTTACCAGATTTTCGGCAGATATACAAAAATCGACTAAGGCGACCTTGCAGGACAAAAAGAAACAGTTGAACGAAATGTTAAAGCTTGTGGACGAGGCGCAGGACGTACTCGAACACGGCAACAGGGATTTGGACGATTTCGGGCGGTTGCTTGACCAAACTTGGAAATTAAAGCGCCAGACGGGCGGAACAATCACGACGGGTTCTATTGACGAGCTGTATGAAAAGGGCTTGAAGGCAGGCGCGTTGGGCGGTAAGCTCTTAGGCGCAGGCGGCGGCGGTTTCTTATTGTTCTACGTTCAGCCCGAAAAGCAGGCAAGCGTAAGGGCGGCGTTATCCGATTTGCTGGAAGTGCCTTTCAAGTTTGAAAACGAGGGTACGAGGGTCATTTACTACACTCCGGAAATGTTCGATAAAAATACAAGCGTAGAGGGTTAATGATGAAAGTAGTCATTATGGCAGGCGGTAAGGGGACGCGTATCTCCTCTATCGCAAGCGATATACCCAAACCTATGATAAAAATACAGGGTAAGCCCGTTCTCGAAAGGGAGATAGAGTGCTTAAGATTGCAGGGCTTTACCGATTTGATTATTACGGTCAGTCACCTTGGCAATATCATTATGGATTATTTCGGTAACGGTGAAAGATTCGGGGTAAATATCGAATACTACTTTGAAAAAGAACCTCTCGGCAACGCAGGCGCACTTTTTAAAATAAAGGATAAGCTGACCGAAGATTTTCTGCTGTTAAACGCCGATGCGATTTTCGATATAGATTTTAACCGTTTTGTAAAATATCATAGGGAAAAGGGTGGATTGGTAACTCTTTTTACGCATCCTAATTCGCACCCGTATGACAGTGGTTTAATTATCGCAAACGCCGACGGCGCAGTAGAAAAATGGCTGACGAAGGAGGACGAACGTCCTAACTATTACCGCAACAGGGTAAACGCAGGATTGCACGTCATATCGCCCGAAATCTTACGGCAGGAGATTACGACGCCTAAAATTGACCTTGACAAACAGCTTTTAAAACCTCTTTCGGGTACGGGTAAGATGTTCGTCTACGATAGCCCCGAATACGTTAAAGATATGGGTACTCCCGATAGATATGCGGTAGTCTGCCGAGATTTCGAAAACGGTACCGTTCAGGCGAAAAATCTTAAAAATAAGCAAAAAGCGATTTTTTTAGACCGTGACGGAACGATAAACAAATACGTCGGCTTTCTCCGAAATATAGACGATTTTGAACTGTGCGACGGCGCCTCAGAGGCAATAAGAAAAATCAACGATAGCGAATATCTTGCAATCGTAGTAACTAATCAGCCGGTCATTGCAAGGGGTGAAGTAACCTTTGCGCAGTTAGAGGAAATTCACAATAAAATGGAGACGCTGCTTGGTCGGGACGGTTCATACTTAGACGGGATTTATTTCTGCCCTCATCATCCGCATAATGGTTTTAAAGGTGAAATAGCGGAACTTAAATTCGATTGTGATTGCCGTAAGCCCAAGCCCGGGATGTTGCTTGCCGCCGCAGAGAAATTCAATATTGATTTAACTCAAAGTTGGATGATAGGCGATGGTG
>JBJFAF010000020.1:0-25202 GCA_051887755.1 Candidatus Coproplasma sp. | reverse complement strand
GGCTATCGTAAAGCAGGCAGATAGTAAAATCGAGCTTTCCGCACAGAAAATCAAGGAAGGAAAATACCCTAAAGACGGATTATCTTTCCTCTCTCATATTGCAGGGCTCTTAGGGCAAAGGCTTTGGTTTTACAGAAAAACAGCCAGATATACGGATAAATTGAAAATTAGCGAAGAGTGTATAGGTTGCGGACTGTGCGCATCTTTATGCCCCATGAAAAATATATCGATAATCGACGGAAAAGCGGTAGCAAATAATAAGTGTACGATTTGTTATCGGTGTATAAGTCGGTGTCCTGAAAAAGCCATTACTTTAGAAGGTGACGAAGTAATTGAACAATGCCGATTTGAGAAATACTGTTAACGATATTTAAATTAAAATAAATATAGTTCACTATAAAAGGTGGTAGCATAGTTTGTGCTACCGCCTAATTTTTATCTATATTGTTTTATAAACACCGCTCGGACTGATTTTTTCGTCTTTATTTTTTCAACAATTCAATGCGCAGACGAGTGCTAAATTTACCGAGTTCGACAATTTTGTACAAAATTATTTTATATTTTACATATTTTGTAAAATAATATTAGAATTTTGTAAAATAATCAGTTGACTATACAAATTATGCATTTTATAATAAAGGCACAAAAAAACGAAGAGGCAACGAATTATGAGAAAAATTCTAATTTTGGAAAGTAACGCACAATTTTTAAACGAGCTTAGAACTGCGTTTGAGCAGGACGGCGATTTCAACGTCTGCGGAGTGGGCGTCGACGGAGAAGTGGGAATAAACCTTATCAACCAACATAAGCCCGACGTGGTTTTGCTCGACACAACTTTGCCCGGCGAAGACGGTTTCGGCGTGTTAAAGTACTTAAAGGGCAATTTGCCCGCTTGCTCTGCCTTCGTCATATCGGGCTTTGCGGATGACAATATAGTGGCAAAAGCCATAGCGGGCGGGGCAAGGTACTATTTCGTCAAGCCCGTCTCCGCACAGACCGTACACGAAAGGGTCAAGGAAGTGCTTGCCGAAAAGACTTCGCAGTACTTAGTATCGCCCACCTCGAGGGACAGGCGCAGGGTTACTTCGATTGACGAAAAAATCTCAAACATTTTCATCTCAATAGGTGTTCCGCCGCACATAATGGGCTATCAATACCTTAGGGAAGGCATTAAAATGACTATTGAAGACCAATCAATTATCAACAACGTAACCAAACGGCTCTACCCCGAAATCGCAAAGAAGTACAACACCACGCCGAGCAAGGTTGAAAGGGCAATCCGCCACGCAATAGAAGTAGCTTGGAACAGGGGCAGGATAGAGGCGATTAACTCCGTTTTCGGCGTCAAGGTATATATAGGTGCGGAACGACCCACTAATTCCGAATTCATCGCACTCGTTGCCGATAAACTCGTGTTTGAAGAGCTTAATTAAAAGCTTACCTAAACTTACAACCTGACCAAACGTAACGCTTTCGGACGAAAGCGTTATTTTTATGCAGCGTTTTCCTTGCAACGGTTGGCGTAAAGTTGTATAATTAAGCCGTTAAAAGTTAAAGGAGAAATATATGAATTACAGAGAGGAATCGTTAAAAAAACACGCCGAGTGGCAGGGTAAGATAGAAATCGTACCCAGAGTAGAGGTTGACAGCAGGGAAAAGCTCTCGCTTGCGTACACGCCCGGCGTTGCCGAGCCCTGCCTTGCGATACAAAAGGACCCTGAAAAGTCGTTCACGCTGACAAGGCGTTGGAACACCGTGCCCGTAATCACCGACGGCACTGCGATTTTGGGCTTAGGCGATATAGGTCCCGAGGCAGGTATGCCCGTTATGGAGGGCAAGTGCGCTCTCTTTAAGGCGTTCGGCGGCGTGGACGCATATCCCTTATGTATACGCTCTAAGGATACGGAGGAGATAATCAAGACTATTAAACTGCTTGCGGGCAGTTTCGGCGGAATTAACCTCGAGGACATTTCCGCACCCCGTTGTTTTGAAATAGAAACGAGATTAAAAGAGGAGCTTGACATACCCGTTTTCCACGACGACCAACACGGCACGGCAATCGTCGTTGCGGCGGCTTTAATTAACGCATTAAAGCTTGCGGACAAGAAGTTGGAAGATATTAACGTAGTGGTAAACGGCGCAGGTGCGGCGGGAATTTCCATCGCAAAGTTTTTACTCCGCTTTGGCGTGAAAAACGTTATCGCCTGCGACAAGGCGGGCGTAATAGTTGAAGGCGACACCCGCTTTAACCCCGCACAGCAGGCGCTTGCAAAGATAACCAACCGCAAGATGCTTAAAGGAACGCTTGCCGACGCAATGAAGGGCGCAGACGTGTTTATCGGCGTTTCTGCGGCGAACGTCGTATCTAAAGATATGGTTAAATCTATGGCGGAAAAGCCCATACTCTTCACCTTAGCCAACCCCGTACCCGAAATTTCGGTTGCAGACGCTAAGGAGGCGGGTGCGTTTATCCACGGCACGGGCTCTTCCGAATACCCCAACCAAATCAACAACGTGTTGGTATTCCCCGGTCTTTTCAGGGGAGCGTTAGACGTAAGGGCGACGACAATCAACTTCGAGATGATGATGGCAGCGTCCCGAGCAATTGCCAAGTACACCGAGGAGACGGGGCTTTCCGAACAGTACATACTGCCCTACGCCTACGACAAAAAGGCGCACGAGGCGGTTGCAAAAGCCGTCGCAGACGAGGCGGTTAAGACGGGAGTATCCAAATTATACAAGGCTTAAAATGAATATCGACCTTTCCCCTTACAAGAACAAGAAAATATGCGTTGCGGTGTCGGGCGGCAGGGACAGTATGGCTCTTCTGCACTATTTTCTCGTGCACGCCGAAGAATGCGAAATAACCCTGTCTGCGCTCAACTGCGACCACGCTATAAGGGGGGAGGAGAGCGAGCGTGATAGTGCGTTCGTTAGGGAATATTGTGCCGCAAACGGCGTATTGTGCCACTCGTTTAAGTGGGAGGGCGAACGCTTTTCGGACGAGGGCTTAGCCCGCAGTTGGCGACTTTGCTGTTACAATAAAATTATCACGGAAGGCAAGGCAGATTTAATCGCCACCGCCCACCATATGAACGACAACGCCGAGACGGTACTCTTTAACCTTGCAAGGGGCGCATCTCTTTCGGGCGTGACGGGAATTGCCGACAGCCGTGCCTTGGGTTTAATACGCCCGTTAATCGGTATTACCCGTGAGGGAATAGACGGGTATATAAAAGAGAACGACGTTCCATTCGTGGAGGACAGCACTAACCATTCGGACGACTATACGAGGAATAAGATAAGGCACAACGTTTTGCCTGCCTTGGAGGAGGCCGTGCCCGGGGCGGTTAAAAATATTTTCCGCTTTTCCCGACTTGCCGCCGAGGACGAGGAGTATTTTTCCCGTCAGGTCAATAAAATTTTGGTTAAAAGGGCGGACGGCGGTTACCTTATAAAGTCGTGTACCGAACCCGTAATTTTCAAGCGTGCCTTAAGGCGAATACTCACCGAGTACGGCAAAAAAGATTTTACCTCGGCACAGATGCGCACGGTTTACGAAATGCAGTGGCTAAACAGCGGTAAGCGGTTTTCCTTTTTAGGCTTGGTTGCAATTAAAGAGGAGGGCGGAGTTGCGCTATGCTGTCAGCTTGAAGAGCGGGTTGCGGACGAGGGCATGCCCTTTTACGGCAATCTAAACAGCGACCAACAGACGAGTTGCCGTGGGGTTTTGGCTTGCGCCGACTATGAAGAAAATCTTGAAGATGCGCTTGCCTGCCTTTGTGACGAAGTAAAAAAAAGCGTTAAGGTTTTAAAATTCGACGTTGATAAAATTCCCGAAACGGCGGTTATCCGCTTTAAAAAAAGCGGCGATAAGTTCACGAAATTCGGGGGAGGTACTAAGAGCCTCGGCGACTATTTAACCAACAAAAAAGTGCCGCAAAGCCGCAGGGAAAGGTTGCCTTTGGTGTGCGATAAGGACGAGGTTTTAATCGTCGGCGGCGTGGAGATTTCCGATAAGATAAAAATAACCGAAAAGACGGATAGGGTAGGCATATTTATCTGCCTCGACCCGTTTAAAGACGATTGAACCGCAAGGAAGTGCGATAAGGGAATTACAGATGATAGACGATTGCGAAAGAATTCTTTTTAATAGTGAGCAGATTGAAAATAGAGTGGGGGAAATCGCTAAAGAGCTAAACAAAAAGTTCAAGGGCGAGCGCCCCGTTTGCGTCTGCATATTAAAGGGCGCTGTCATCTTTTTTGCCGACCTCGTGCGCCGCCTCGATTTTGACGTCAAGCTCGACTTTATGGCGGTTTCGTCCTACGGCAACGGCACTGTGTCGAGCGGTGCGCTTAATATAAAAAAGGACCTGTCCGAAAACGTTAAGTGGCAGGACGTAATATTAGTAGAGGATATTATCGACAGCGGTTATACCCTTGCGTGCCTTAAAAAGCTTATGATAGAGAGGGGCGCAAAGTCGGTTACAATCGTAACGCTGTTGGATAAGGCGGCCTGCAGGACGTCGGACGTTACAAGCGACTATAACGGCTTTAAAATAGAGGACGAATTCGTAGTCGGCTACGGACTTGATTACGCCGAACGCTTTCGCAATCTTCCCTATATCGGCGTGTTAAATCGCAGTGTGTACGAAAAGTAGTTTTATTTATAATGAATAAAGCCGAACGGCTTTGGGCATAATCGTATTAAACGTACTTATATCTAAGGGGGTTATAATATGATTTTTGTCAACGTCGTCTGTTATATTCTGACGGTGATAGGCGCACTCAATTGGGGGCTCGTGGGAATTTTCGACTTTAACTTAGTCGGTTGGATATTCGGGGGCTTTCGCTCTACGGGCGCAATTATCGTCTATATCTTAGTTGCCCTTTCGGCAATATGGCTCATCATTTCGCCTATGGTTACGGGCAGGGGGCTTATCCTTGCGGGCAGAAAGAAAAAGGAAAAGGAAAACATTACGCACGTTACGGCGGAATGACTTCAGCGTAAAAACTATAATGATTTTTTGCGTCGGCAGACTTAGCTAAGTCTGCCGACGCTTTTGCGTTACGAATTTATGAGAGTTATCACTAATCGTCTGTAGACCTTTTCAACCGCCCGTCTGTCCTTGACAAAATATATTTAATAATAGTATAATACCGTCGTTATGGAAAAAGCTAAAACGACGAAAAAAAGGGGCGGCGTTTCTAAGTTACGGCTAAGCCCCGAAATAATAAGGATACTGCTTATTATCTTTGCCTCAATATCTGCGGTGACCGCTCTTGTGCTCACTTTTACGGTCAGCGACTATTATATATTTAACCGCATTTCTCAATACGGTTTCTTTTTTTCGCTTAGTCAGTGGGTTAAAAAGGCGGGGCTTATACTCATCGTGCTTGCGGTGTTTTTTAACTGCAAGGGCTGTGCTACCGCCGTCAAATACGTTTTGCCGGTTTTCGTCATTTTAAGCTGTTGTCTGTACGGCGATTTCTTCGATATAGTCCCCGAAGTCAATTCGACCAACGACGAAATTTTCAATTCGGTAAACCTCTTTATGCCCAAGTGGCTTACGATAACGCTCTTCTTTTTACATAACGTCTGCCTCGTTGTCTGTTGCGGGCTGTTCGTTTTGCAGGACGGGTTAAAGGTCAAAGCGAGGGCGTTTATCAATCTCCCGCTTGCTATTTTGGCGGCGTTGCCGTTGAATATCTTTGAAAACTTTTTCGATATTAAGTCTATCCCGCAGGACAGTTTTTTGCGCTTTTACAACTTTACGATATGGCACTTTATCGCACTCTGCGGGCTCGTCGCCTCGACGGTCGGGCTTTATTTCTTTTTGAGGAGAAGGAGCAGGGCGGAGCAGGATAAATGGCTTTGCGCAATCGCCGTGTGCCTTCTTTTGCAGTATCACAGCAAGGACAGTATGCTCCTCGGCGACGGCTATAACGTCTACCGCACGGTGTGGGCGGCTCTTCCGCTGTTTATCTGCAATGCGGGCGTCTATATTGCGTCGGCGTCGGTTATCTTTAAAAAGAAGTTCTTGTATTCAGCCTCTTTCTTCGTACACGCAATCGGCGCATTGACTGTGTTTATATACTTCGGTAAAAACGAGATGAGCAACTACGGCATATTCTGTAGCTACTCCATTCTATACTTCTGCTTAACGCACTGTCTGCTGTTTGCGCTCTGCGTTCTGCCCTCGGCTTTAGGATATTATAAGTTTAAAATCAAGGACTGTATCGCACCTCTTATTTATTATTTTATAGTAATAGTCGTCGCCTCGCTCGCAAGCGGACTCGTGTCCGATATGTCCACCAAATGGACGGCGTCGGACGGCAGTCATTTAACCTACGACGACTTCGTGGTGACGGGCTTAATCGAAGGGGGTACGGGCATAGGTTCTCCAGGCTATATGCGCCCCAACTTTGCGTTTACACAGGTCAACCCGCTGCCGTTCGAATTCCCTTGGCCGATAAAGCTCGGCGGGTTTATGAGCTATATAAATATCTTATACGTCCTCGTCGTTTATATTGCCTACGTTTGTCTGTTCTTCGCCTTTTACGGTGCGAGCGTCGCCTTCCTTGCGGTGCTTAACAAGATTAAATCTTCTCGGGCGCTGCGTTCTTCGCTGCGAGCCGTTCTGCCCGACCAAGCGGTTGCGGAAATTGCCGTAGCGGAAGAGGAGGGCGAAAACGCCGTCGACCAAACTGCTGCTGACGATGAGGCGGTTGACCAAACTGCGGTTGTCGAAGGTGCGGCGGAGGAAGAGCCGCAAAACTAAAACTTAAAAGTAAAATCAAAGCCCGACGCTTTTTTAGCGTCGGGCTTTAGTACGTCCTTTGATTTTGCTATTTTAAAATATTTGCAATCTAAATTTTGCCAAGCCGAAATTACTCGTAGTCGTCCTCGTCGTAATCGTCGTCCTCGTCCTCGTTTCTGCGCCTTTCTTTAACGGCTTTCTTTTGTTGCTTTTTCTTCTTTTTCTTACTCTTTTTCGAAGATGCGGCGGCAACGTATAAAACCGCAATTATCACGAGTGCGACGATTGCAACCGCAAGCGCAACCGTTACTACGTTGGTGTCGTAAATAAATTCGCTGTCGCCTCCGTCGGGGTGAACTTCTTCGTCTTCGGCAGGGAAGGCGTAGCCCGTCATAAGTCCCTTTGCGGCGTAGCCCGTAATCTTCGTTCCCTCGCCGTCAACGTACTCTATCTTATAAAATTCTCTGCCGACTAAATCGGTAAACTGCCCTAAAACGGTTACGGCGTTAGAACTGCCGCTATCTAATTCGCACAGCTTAGTCGCCGCAGATAGGTACGGTCTGGAATAGACGCCTATCCTTTCTACGGCGTATGCGGCGCTTACGTCGGGCGTGGAGAGTGCGGGGCTTTCAGCCTCTGCGCTTACGCTCGTCTTTGCCGTCAAATAGCACTTGCCGCCCATAGAGATTATATATGCGTTGCCGCTTTCGGCGAGTATCAGACAGTACAGCCTGTCCTCCGAAAGCTTGGTCGCCGTGGAGGGGTCGGGTACTTCAAAAGTTGCGCCCAACACGTTTTCAAGGCTTATCTCGGTGTAATATTTGCCCTTTTCCACCCAACCGCAGGTTATGGGCTGCTCTGCCTTTAACGCCTCAGCCGCAGTGCCCGTAGGTATTGCCTTGGTCTTGTCGATATACCCGTAATAGGTGGGCTCAACCTTTACGGCAACCGCACCCTCTAAGCGGTAGAGGGAGTTATTCATAACCGCATATGCGGAATTATCGTATTTCTTTAATTTGGAAAACTTGATTTCGCCCTCGTAAGTATCCTGCAAGGTTACCGCTTCAAACCCGCTTTTGCTCATATACAGCATCGACCCGTCGGCGTTGTTGAGCGAGTAAGAAACGTCGCCTAAGCTGACCTGCCATTGTTCGCTGTCCTGTACGCTAATCTGCGAGAGGGGGAGCTTGTTGTCTAAATCGGGGTAGACGCAGTACCCGTCCGCAAAACATACGAAGAGCTTTCCGTCGTCGGAATACTCCAGCTGGGTTATCGAGGGTACGGCATTAATATCGGGCAGTCTTTCGTTATTGCCGTTACCCTTTAAAACGGCGAGCTGACCGTTATACGCAAAGGCGTAGCTGTCCCCATAGACGGCGTAGTCGACGAGCCCGCTCTCAAAAGAGAGCGAACATTCAAAACTGTCGGGGTAATAGGTGGGGGCGGACTGTTCTGCCGCATACGCTGCGCCTACGCCTATGGTCGCTGCGAAAACTACCGTCGCAAGCGAAATTGTAAAAGTCTTAGTCAGTTTCACGGTAAAATTATACCACCTAAAAAAATAGTTGTAAAGGATTTAAGGCTTTAAATAGCCGTATGAAAACAAACGAAAAACGAACGAGTAAACGGTCAAAGACGGAAAAGATTGCCCTCGTTCGTTTTAAAAATGCGTAAAAATAACGCATTTTGCCTGATGCGATAGTTTTTTTCACAATTATTTACTTAAAAAAATTTTTAAAAACCCTCTTTAATTTTTTAAATTGGACACTTTTGTCATATTTATGGGTTATACTATAACTACGAAAACAAACGAATGTTTTTTAAATTCTAAGCGAGCGCAGTTAAATTTAACGGACGGAGCCGTTGACATAATCTGCGGCGCATTGCGATGAAAATCGACGCTTAAGCGTTGATTGAAAAGGGCAGGAGCGTATGAGGACGCAGTTAAAAAAGGTAATAAGATTTTATTTTTCGGCAGGCAGTTTAAATTCCGCATTAGACGGAATTATAACCCGCCTTGCCGCCTCGTCTTGGCAGGAATTACGCCTCGGCGAGCATACCTTCGATAAAGTGAATAAGGTGATAGAGATTAAGGCGGAGCTTAAAACTTTCTGGGTAAGATTAAACGGGGTGATGGCAAAGTTACCTACGGCCGACTTGCTTGCCCTGAAAAAATATGCGTCTCTCCGCACGGGCGTTATGGGTCTGGACGCAGCCGAACGCCGTATTATTCACAGTGCGCTCGTCAAATTCAAGCGCAGGGCGGGGATAGTTTTAATAAGCTGTAAAAAGGGTTACGAGTGCGTCTGCGCCTATTATGCGCTTATAAGCCCGAACCCCGATTAAATTTTACTAAAAGCGAAATGGGCGGTTAATCGTATTTCTTTTTAGAGGAAAATGCGAGCGCACCCACCGCAACGAGGGCTACGGCGAGTATAACGATAAATATTATAAGCCCCGTAGTGCTTGCGCCGTTCTCGCCCTTTGCGTTGCCGCCCGTTTCGGGTTCGTCCGTTTGTTCTTCGTATTCGTTTAGGGGGTAGTCGTCGTTTGCTCCCTCTATATAGCAAAACGCACCTCGGCATAAGACGTACGAATAGAAGTTTGCACCGTGCCTGTAGCCCCCGTAATATAGCGCCTCTACCTGCAAATCGGATGGCGGATTGAACGAGCCCTGTCCGCCGCCTGCGGTGTATGTAACGGTGACGACCTTGTTTAGGTATTCGCACTTAGGGGCGGAGGGAACTATTTCAAACTTATCGCTTTGGCAATAGCCGTAAACCTTTTTATAACCACCTTCGTCGGCGGCGTAGCTTGCGTACAGCCACTCGCCGTCGTTGCGAATAATTTGGATGCAGTAAGTATACGGCACAGCAAAAAGCGCAGTCGATAAATCTTTTTCGCTGAAAAAGTAACACTCTCGGTCAATCGGTCTTGCCAAATCTGCATATGTTTCGGCAAAAGCCGTCTGCGTCGGGACGAGAGGCAAAAGAAGGGCAAGGCATAAAAATATGATTATTCTTTTCATACGGCGAACATCGTTTTTTGGTAAATTATACCGCCGTCCGCCGTAAAAACTTGGGGAAAATTTGTCGCAAAATGTCTATGAACAGAGAAGAAATTATTATCCGACTTGCGGAAATCGAGAAGGAACTTAATAGAAGGGAAAGGGCTTGTGCGGCGCTTGCAGGCTACAATGCGGGCAGAAAAAAGCATAAAAAGCAGATTGCGTTCCATAAGTGCAAAAAGCGCAACCGCTGGGTGTTCGGGGGCAATAGGTCGGGCAAGACCGAGTGCGGCGCAGTCGAAACGGTGTGGCTGTTAAGGGGGATTCACCCCTACAGAAAGAATAAAAAGGACGTATTCGGGTGGTCGGTCTCGCTCTCTCAGCAGGTTCAAAGGGACGTGGCGCAGAGCAAGATTTTAAAGTATCTGCCTGCGGATTGGATAGAGGAAATCGTTATGCTCTCGGGCAGAAAGGACAGCCCCTCCTCAGGCGTTATCGACCAAATTAAGGTTAAAAACGTGTTCGGCGGCATATCCACTTTAGGCTTTAAAAGCTGTGACCAAGGCAGGGAAAAATTTCAGGGTTCGTCGCTCGACTTCGTCTGGTTCGACGAAGAGCCGCCCAAGGATATTTACGACGAATGCTTAATGCGAGTTATGGATAAAAAGGGGGATATATTCGGCACGATGACCCCGCTCAAAGGCGAAACGTTTATCTATAATGAAATCTATTTGAACAGGCGCAACAACCCCGAAGTGTGGTGGGAGACGATTAGTTGGGAGGATAATCCCTTCCTGCCTAAAAGCGAGGTTAAGCTTTTAAGTCAATCGTTGGACGCCGCCGCACTCGATTCGAGAAAGTTTGGCAAATTCACCTCGGGCAGAGGGCTCGTATATCCCGAGTTTGACAGGGCGGTACACGTCATACCTCCGTTCAGTATTCCCAAAGAGTGGCAGGAAATTATCTCAATCGACCCCGGTCTTAACAACCCGCTCTCCGCACACTGGTACGCCGTCGACTGGGACGGCAATATCTACGTCGTCGCCGAGCACTTCGCCGCAGGCAAGGATATAGACTATCATTCTCGTTGCATAAGGGATATATCGGAGCGAATAGGTTGGAAGACGGACTCGAAGGGCAGGCTATGCGCACTTATAGACAGTGCGGCTAACCAAAAGACGCTGGCGTCGGTCAAGAGCGTAACCGAGCTGTTTGCCGAAAAGGGGATACTCGTCAATCCCAAGGTAAACAAGGACGTCTTTGCGGGCATATGCCGAGTTAAAGAGTATTTGAAAAAGGGCAACGGCGTACCCGATTTATATATCTTTGATAATTGCAAGGAGATGATTGAGGAATTTTCCTCTTATTTCTGGGCGGACGGCGATACGCCCGTAAAGCGAGACGACCACTGTATGGACGAATTGCGTTATTTTATTATGAGCCGCCCTCAGCCCGCCAAACGAGAGGACGGTATAAATGCGATGTACGCCGACAAAATGAGGAGAATAAGGAGGTTGCAAAGTGGAATCAAAAGAAAGCGTTAAGGACGCCCTTTTAAAGTGCGCCGTCGGACTTTCCGCAAGCGAGATTGTCGAGGAGTTTTCCGCCAACGGCGACGGGGAATTAAAGCTCGTCAAACGCAAGGTCACGAGAAGGGAAGTGCCGCCCGATATCAAAGCGGTAAAAATGCTTATGGACGGGGAGGGCGTCGAGGGCGTTTCCGACGAGGAGCTTATGGCGGAAAAGGAAAGACTTATAGCATTATTAAAGGAGGGTCAGAACGGTGACTGACGAAAAATTCAAGGAAGATAAGTTAAAGGAGTTTATCGACGAAATTTACGCCGACTTCGAACGCAGACAGCAGGAGCGCAGACTGTTAGAGCGGGGGTGGCAGTTGAACGTCAACTTCATAAACGGCAATCAGTACTGCGACGTGAACACGTTGGGAGAGATAGAAGATTCGCAGAGCAGCTACTACTGGCAGGAGCGCAGGGTGTTTAACTATATTGCGCCTATGGTGGACACCCGTTGCTCACGCCTGTCTGCGCTTCACCCCCGCCTTGCGGTGCGTGCGGCGTCCGACAGCGAGGAGGACAGGCTCGCTGCAAACATCGCCTCGTCGATACTCAGTGCGGCGTACGAGGACTGCGATTTGAACTCTGCAATCGCTACGGCAACGACTTGGTCTGAATCCTGCGGAACGGCCTTTTATAAGGTCATTTGGGATAGCGACGCAGGCAACGAAATAGGGCTTGCGGCGGACGGTGCGAGCGTGAGAGAGGGCAGGGTAAAGGTTTTGGCAGTTTCGCCCTTTGAAATCTATCCCGATTCCCTCTCGGAGGAAGACTTGTACGCCCAGCCCAGCATAATCCACGCAAGAGCAGTGCCTGCGGAAGACATTTTCGCCGCTTACGGCGTGCATGTGGACGGCAGGGATATCGACGAATTTGCGAATACTTCTATCTTACGGGCGACGGAAATCGGAACGGGCTCTAAATACTCTCAGCACTCAATCAAGCACGGGTACGAGGTCGTAATAGAGAAATACGTCCGCCCTACAGCCGAACAAAAGGAAGGCAGGCTCACGGTCGTGGCGGGGCACAAACTCCTTTACGACGGGCCTCTTCCCTATACGAACGGCGAGAACGGAATGCGTACCTATCCCTTTGTCAGGCAGTGCTGTCTGCCCGTAACGGGTAGTTTCTTCGGTAGGTGCGTGGTCGACAGGCTCATTCCCGTTCAAAGGGCGTATAACGCCGTCAAAAACCGCAAGCACGAATTTTTAAACCGCATATCTATGGGTATGCTCGCCGTGGAAGAAGGCTCTGTCGACACGGACGAGCTGATAGAGGACGGGCTCGTGCCCGGCAAGGTGCTCGTGTACAGGCAGGGCGGCAACCCGCCCGAGATGATGACGATGGGTACCGTGCCTTCGGAGTTCACTCAGGAGGAGGAAAGGTTGGTGGAAGAGTTCAACAGAATTTCGGGCACTACCGACTTGACCCAAAAGGTGAGCTCGTTTACGTCCGTAACCTCGGCAACGGGCTTACAGCTCATTATCGAGCAGGACGAGGCGAGAATGAACGTGTGCTACGAGCAGGTTAAAAGTGCGTTGCGCCGTGCAGGCAAGTTTTTGTTAAGGCTTTATAAGCAGTTTGCAACCGAGGTGCGCCTTCTTAAATTTACGGGCAAGAACGGAGATACTGCCGTGCGTGGCTTTAAGGGTAGCGACATAACGGGCGACGACGTAGTTATCGAGGCGGACAGCGACGCTAATACGACGCCTGCCCGCAGGAGAGCCGCCCTGTACGAAATGTTGGACAGGGGATTGTTTACCGATTCCAACGGTAAGTTAAGCCCCTCTTTCAAGGCAAAACTGTTAGAGACTTTAGGCTACGGCGGGTACGTTGCCGAAAAGGACTTGGAGAGTTTAAACGTAAATAGGTGCGTTCAGGAGAACGAGGAGATGAAGGGCGGCAAGCAGGTAGAGGTCAAGCTCTACGACGATGACGCAGTTCACATAAGGGAGCACACTGCCTATCTGCTTACAGAAAGACTTTCAAAAGACGAGGAGGAGCGTATCTGCGCTCACCTTATAAAACATAAAAAAAAATTATCGGAGGTAAAAAATGAAGGATAACCGAACGGAAGAATTACAGGCTACGGCAAACACTGCGGAGGCGGAAAAGAAGGAAGAGATTGCGGCAGGACCTAAAAAATTTAAGGACGTTCAGGCCCTTGTAGACGCTTATACGGCTCTTGAGGCTGAATTTACCCGACGCAGTCAGCGTCTTAAAGAGCTCGAGGCGAATAAGGAGCAGGTTGCGCCCGCACAGGCGGCAAGCGCACAAGCTCTCTCGTCGGCGGTTACCGAAGGTTCGGGCGGCGAAGTCCGTCCGCTTTCACAGCAGGAAAAAAACGCCGTAATCGAGGAATACTTAAGCGGCGTTTATTCCAACAAAACCGTGCCGTTTATAACGGTAGGCGGTGCGGTTAAGGCGGCAAGGGTAACGCCCAGAACTATAAGCGAGGCGGGCTCTCTTGCAAAACGCTATTTTGAAAATAAGGAGGATTAAAAATGATTACGGTATCTAATGCCGATGCGGCTTTAAAGGATTATTATCTTGACGTGATTAAAACACAGCTTAACGCCAACGTTTCGCCTTTCTACAATGCAATAGAAAAGACGAGCGACAACATCTTTGGTAAGAGCATTAAGACGTGCGTTATTAAGGGGGGGATGTGTGGCGTTCGTGCGTGCAATGAAACCGACGACTTACCTAACCCCCGTGAAAACAGGTATTTATATGTATCGCAGTCGTTAAAGAATATCTACGGCACTATTCAGATAAGCGATAAGGTTATAAGAGCGTCGGCGGATTCTTCGGGTGCGTTAGTCAACTTGCTCAATACGGAAATGGAAGGACTTATCAACGACGCAAAGTCTCACTTTGCCCGTATGCTTTACGGTGACGGCAACGGAACGTTAGCGTACATTAAGTCTAAGGTTTCCACCTATGTGTTGGAGGTGGACATAGTAAAGAATTTCTATGCGGGTATGTCTATAGAACTTTACACGTCTTCCGGAACGATTTCTACTACCATAAGCAAGGTAAATAGAGAGGATAGTACGATAACCGTGGCTAAAGATTTGGACAGCTTTACCATTAAAAGCGGAGACAGAGTTGCGTTAAGCAGCTCAAACACCAGGGAGATAACGGGCTTGGCGGCTATCTTCGACAACGAATGGCTGTACGGTTACAAAAAGGAGTCCGAACCTTATTTCAAGCCTGTGATTATAAGCCTTGAACGTTCCGCTCTCAGCACCGACGACCTGATTAAAATGGTAGACGAAATCGAGGAGGATTCGGGACATAAGGTCAATATGATACTTTGCTCCTATAAGACGAGGAGGTTGATTGCAAGTCTCTTCGAAGCTTCCAGACATATCGTCAATTCCACCGATATCGAGGCGGGTTGCTCAAGCCTTTACATCAACGAGGTACCCGTATACGCCGACAAGTTCTGCCCCGATAACAGAATTTACATTTTAAATACCAACGACTTCGTTCTTAATCAGCTTTGCGATTGGAGCTGGATTGAAGACGAAAGTGGCAGGGTATTAAAGCAGATACCCAACAAACCTGTGTATACCGCAACTATCGTCAAGTACGCCGAGCTCTTCTGCAAATGCCCCAACGCTCAGGGCTTGATTAAGCTTACTGATTAAATTTCCTAATAAGAGGTGAATTATGATGGTTAAAGAGATTATTTGTCAAGCCCTGCGGCTCGTCGGCAGGGACGACGCCGCCGATGCAATCGTCGGTACGGCTGAACTCTCTGCCGAAGTTACCCGTATTAAAAACGCCTTTCTCACCTATTTCAATTCGGTCGTCGACGAGCTTGCCCGTGGTTACTTTCCTCCCTCGGCGCAGGAAGAGGTTACATTTACTAACGGTAAAAAATCTCTCTCCTCATTTTCTCGCAGGGTGGTGAGGATAAAAAAGATACTCGTCGGCGATAAGGCGATTGAGTGGCATATATTAGCGGGTTATTTGTATGCCGACGTCGAAAACGCCACCGTCTATTACGAATATGCGCCCAACCCTTTAAAGGAGGGGGACGAATTTTTCTACCCTGAATTCGCCGTGAGCGAACGGCTCGTTCAGTACGGTATGGCGGCGGAACACTACCTCGTCTTGGGTTGTGCCGACGAATCACGCCTGTGGGAGGAGAGATACCGTGACGAGATAGAGGCGCTCATTGCCCGCTGTACGGTCAAGCCTCGTATTCCCCCTCGGAGGTGGATATGATAAGGCGTACCTTGCGTGCGTTGCCGTCGCTTACAAAAAGTCTTTCTCGGGTAACCGTTTTGGGCGGTTCGCAGGATAACGGCGAGTACTGTTTCGGCTACGGTCAGGATAAAGACGGGCTTAAGGTGTGCCCTGCGCCCGACGGGCAATGCGCAAACAACGTAACGGCGGATAATTTTTATTCTGCCGATCGGCACATAAACTTCGGCTTGACCCTGCTCCTCTACACGAACGGCGTTGCCGTAGCCTTGGAAAAAGGGGAAAACCCGTATAACTTTACCCGCCTTTCCGAGGGCGCCCCTTTCTCGGTTGAAGCCCGCACCGAAAACGGCGATAATCTTCTCGTCGTAGTGTGCGGAAATCAAATGTGCGTCTACGACGGCGCAACTGAGGAAAAGTCCGTTATCGCTCTGCCCTATTCTATATACGGCGGAGTAGTTCACTGCGGCAGGTTGTTTGCGGTAGATAAGTCTGACGGCTGTAAAGTCGTGTGGTCGGGACTCAGGGTAACCGAATGGGAGGACGGTGTTCAAGGTAGCGGTTACGTTCTTTTGGACGGCGATTTGGGCAACGTGCTCAAGCTTGAGAATTTCGGCGACGATATTCTCTGCGTGAGAGAGAGGGGCTTTACCATTATGCACGCATTAGGTGATTCCCGCAACTTCCGCATAGCTCCTTCGCAGTGTGCGGTTAAAACGGGCGAAGAGGTTTGCGTCGGCGGAGCGATAGGTAAAAAGTACTACTTCGCTTCAGGCGGCGGGCTGTATTGTTTCGACGGCGATTCAATAGCCCTCGCATATGCGGTTGACGATAACTTTACGCTCTGTAATAAGGCTTACGTCTACGGCGACGGCTACGTCTACGCCGATTGCGTTTACGGTGGTAAGCAGTGCTTAATGCGCTACGAACCCGCAAGCGGCAAGGCGGTCTTTTTCGGCGCTGACTGTTCATCACCCTTCGTCGTGGACGGCGAGTTGTACTGCTCTAAGGACTACTGCTTTTTCCGCCTCTCGGCTGCAAATGCGGAGGAGGGCAGGCTCTGGCGCTCCAAGCCTATAGGAGGTTGCGGCAGAAAGGTGCTTAAAAACCTCTGGGTGGAGGCGGACGGCGCACCTGAAATAACCGTAATCTGCGGCGATACAAGCCGAAAATTCAGCGGTACGGGCAAAATTCCCGTCAATTCTTCGGGCGAATGCATAATCGTTGAAATCCGTGGTCACGCCGCCGTCAAAAGCGTAGTCGCCGAGTTGGAGGTGAGAAAATGATTTTCGATATAGTCGATATAACCGAAGACGAGGTCGACCTCTTAACCACCGTGCAGAAAAAGCTGTTAAGGACGGCTCAGCAGAAGAAGAACGAGATGGTGCGAAAGCGTGATAAACAGCTCTATGAATTGAAGATTATGCTCAATTCTAACAATATGGAAAATTCTTCAATCTATCGGCAGATGGAGGAGGAAATTCAAAAGGATTACCAAACCGAGCTCGATATTTTGGTGGAGCAACTGCAATTCAATATGTCCTTGCGAGAGCCTACTTCGGGCGACGAAACGGGCGATAGCGGTTTAGATAATACGGGTTATATCGTCGACTACGAGCTTTCGTATCTCGAAAGGTACATATCCGTCAGGGACTACTATTTGACTATAGAAGACCCCAACGAGCGCATTGCGCTCTTGCAGGCGGATACGGTTGCGCAGGAATATTTAGGCACTTACTACAGCGTATTGTTCGATTATTTGATGACGCTGACTTAAATCAAAAGGCGTTAATGCGCAGTTTGAGTTGACGAGGGGCGGACGGCAATTATGCCGTCCGCCCTTTCTGTATTCAGCATAATTAGGGGTAGAGATTGTTACGCCTAAGGACTATTTTTGCTTTACATTTTTGCAACGACATATTATAATAAACGTTATGAAGATTGCTGACGGTTGGAAAGACTTTCGCATAATTGCCACGGGCGACGGTATGAAGCTTGAAAAATGGGGTAACGTAACCCTGCTTCGTCCCGACCCTCAGGTCATATGGCGCAGTTCTAAAGACTTATATTCCTATAAAGATTTAAACGCAGTCTACCGCCGCAGCGAAAAGGGCGGAGGCGGCTGGCAGATTAAAAAGCCCTTCCCCGAACAGTGGACGATAGGCTATAAAGACCTGACCTTTTCAATCAAGCCTATGGGCTTTAAGCACACGGGGCTCTTCCCCGAGCAGGCGGTAAATTGGGATAAAATGCGCTCGCTCATAGAAGAGCGGAAGGCGAAAGCTCCCGACGCAAAGATTAAGGTCTTGAACCTTTTTGCGTATACGGGCGGTGCGTCCGTAGCCTGTGCTAAGTCGGGCGCAGAGGTCACTCACGTCGACGCCGCTAAAGGTATGGTTGAAAGGGCGGGTGAAAACGCTCGACTTTCAGGCGTAAACAGCGGTATCCGCTACATCGTGGACGACTGCGGCAAGTTCGTTGCGAGGGAAATCCGCAGGGGGAACAGATACGACGCTATCATTATGGACCCGCCCAGCTACGGCAGGGGTCCCGGTGGAGAAATGTGGAAGATTGAAGACGACGTGTTCGACTTCGTTAAATCCTGCACGGCTCTGCTCTCCGACAATCCCTTATTCGTACTTATCAACAGCTATACAACGGGTTTACAGCCTACCGTTATAAAGAACATCTTGTCCCTGACCCTGCCCGATAATGCAGTGGTGGAGGCGTACGAGGTGGGGCTTCCTACAGAAGAGAGGAAAGTAATTCTTCCCTGCGGCTGTAGCGGACTTGCAACTTTTAAGTGACGTGCGCTTTGAAAATAAACTTCGTAATAGTTCGTCGCCTTTGCGTTTTAGCTTGGTCATTTACGCATTAGTAAACTCCCTTCGCTAAAGCCACAGGCTCCTGCTCTTACTCGTTTCTTTTCAAAGGAACATAACCATATAAGGTGAAGAATATTTAAAAACTTTCAACCGTAGACAACGACATAAAACATATAAATTTTAACGCAATTATGGACGAAAAAGAACTTATTATTTTACACGAGGACAACCAGATAATAGTCGTATTAAAGCCCCAAAACGTGGCGTGCTGTCCCGACGAGAGCGGCGATGACAACCTTTTTGACTGCGTAAAACGCTATATCAAGACGGCGTATAACAAGCCCGGCAACGTATTTTTAGGTCTTGTGCACAGGTTGGACAGACCTACGGGCGGCGTAATGGTCTTTGCAAAGACTTCTAAGGCGGCGGCAAGGCTGTCCGAGCAGATGAAAAACGGCGGCTTTGAAAAGAGGTATCTTGCGGTTCTCTGCGGCGTGCCTTCTCGCAAGCAGGCTACGCTTGAAAACTACCTGAAAAAGAACTCCATAAACAATATGGTTTTCGTCTGCACGCAGACGGAGGAGGGGGCAAAGTTCGCCTCGCTCGACTACGAAATCAAGGAGGAGGCGGCAGGTCTTTCCCTTGCGGAAGTTAACCTACACACGGGCAGAACGCACCAAATCAGGGTACAGATGGCGTCGATTAACTGCCCCGTCTACGGCGATATGCGCTACGGCGGAGAGAAGGCGGTCAAGGGCAAGCTTGCGCTCTGGGCGTATTCGTTAAGATTAAATCACCCCACGACGGGCGAGAGGCTCCGCTTTATCGCAGAACCGCCCAAAGACGAAGGCGTCTGGAAAAAATTTAATATAGACTGCTTTAACAATTAAGTTTTTTAGACGAAAATATCAAGGCGTATTCGTCAACAAGTTAAATAAAAGCGCTGTAAAGCGCAAAACTTATTGACAAGCTTTGCTTAAATATTGTAAAATTGTAACGTTGCGGAGAGTAGCTTTATTTAAATAATCCGCACGAACGGGATGACTGATATGCAAAAATTTAAAACCAAAAAGACAATTGCACTTTCGCTTATTCTTGCCTCTGCAGTAGCAATAGGCGGTGCGGCAATAGCGCTCGGGACAACGCAAAATGCGTATGCGTCCGACTATACGCAGGAATTAGACGGCACTAAGGTGTTTTATACGGGCATAAGAGGGGCGGAAATTACCTATTCCCCTACGGAGGGCGAAGGCGAGGATACTCACGTCTATACGATGTTTAAAGTCGGCGAGGGTGAAACGGTTGAATACCGCCAGAACCTTGCCTACAGTTGGCGCACGAGCGCAACCGACGTGGTAACCTTTTCTATGGAAATAGGCTTTGCCAACACGGACTTTGAAAGGTATGTAATAAGGTTCCAGTCTCAGCAACATGCGCTCACTAAAGACAACATAACCGAAAACTATATCGTGTTCACGCCCTCTGCTACGGAAAACGTGTTGGATATGTCTATCGTGCAGGAGCTTAAGGACGACACCGTTTTAACGCCCGTCGCCTCCTATCCCAAAGACGAACATATCAAAATCTGCTTCGGGAATTTTAACGACGGCGAATATCCCATTTACGTCAACGGGACGTATGTAGAAAGTTTTAAAAACGTGTACGAGCCCTTTGCCACCTATGTTTCCTCGGGCGATAAGGCGGTTACGCCTTTAACCTTCAGCGCAACCTTTGCGGAAGACGCTTCCGACGAGGCTACCGCAAATATGGTATTATACGATATCAACGGTCAGACGTTCGAGCTTTTAACCTCCAGCGAGGACGAGGACGGCAACGTAATATACGAAACTAAAGTTATAGACAATGCGGCGCCCGTACTGTGCTTTACGAAGACGCCTTCCTACCTTATCGACGGCGACTCGATAGATTTTAGCTATAGGGTTATCGACGTAATCGGCACGTCGACCCGTGCAACGGCTTACTACTACGTCCTTTCGGGCGACCAGTACGCCGCAACCGACTTCGACTACGACAAGACTGAATACGAGTCTGAAGAGAGCGATGACAATCCCTTTATCGAGATTTCTTCGGGTTCATCAATAAGAATTATTAGGGACGAGAACACGTTTATTCCCAGAGATATGCTTGGTGAAGGTGTGTACGGCTTGGTTAAGATTTATTATTCGATAGCCGACAGGTCGGGTAGTACAGCGCAGACGGATATAGTGTTTGTCGATTGGTACGCAAAGGACGACGCCCTCGTAGATATTAAAGATATTAAGGGCAGCGGCGAGTCCTCTATGTTCTTAAAGCTCATCGACGAAAACGACCACAAGCCCGGTTTAACCTATGCGCAGGAGAGTAACCTTTCGGCGGCAGACCCTACCGAGGCGTATAAAAACAGCATTAAGGACTTCCAGACGGCTTATCAGCAAAAGATTAACGACGCTATCGCAGAGTTAAAGGACGATGACGGCAATGTAGTCGGCAAGCTCTTTGCGGGTACGGACAGCAAGTTCTATCTTCCCTCGTTCGACAACTTATTTGACTCCAACGGCGAGCTGTTCGATTTGGCGGCAACCGACGAATATTTAAACAAAGGCGATTATAAGTTCTCAATTTACTATAAGGCAAAGACGAGCGGTTCGGCGACCTCTCTGGATATAAATTCCCTTTCAATCAGCCTTTCGGAGGCAGACGTAAATTACAGGTTTACGATATATATTACCGACAGTTTCGGCAACGATATGCGCTATCCCACTTTGGTTGACGGCGAAATCGTATGGGAAACGATTTCAAAGAACGACGTTTGGGACGAAGATTATGCAGAACTTTTGCCTTTCTTTGAATTCCACGTCTCCTATAAAGAGGCGACGGCAACCCCTCCCGAAACGCTGTCTGTTGCATATGTAAATACCGCTTACAGCGGCGTAAGTTTCTCAATTAAAGGCATTAGCGGCACATATACCGCAAAATATAATTTGTACGTCGTAGACAGGGACGGGCTCAATAAAGAGCTTAACGAACAGCTTGATTACGAAACGTTTAAGGATAGGATAGATGAGCTTTTCAACTCGCCTGCCACCCGCAAATATTTCACTACTGTAAAGCCTGCAAGCAGTCTCGTTGAAACGGACGAAAACTACGAATTGTTCAAGGAATTGAATTGGAACGCTACTTCCGTATCGTTTACTCCCCGTTCGGTTAACGACTTCTATGTAGTAAGGCTTGCGTTGGAGGATAACAACTCCAAAAAGACCGACTATCAGTACACCGCAGTTGCGGCGTCTGTTGAAACGACTTCCTTAAAGGGCGAGAGCGATTGGATAGAGAATAACCTCACTTCCGTTATACTGTTCTCGGTAGCGGGTATATTCCTCATTGCGCTCGTAGTACTCCTTGTGGTAAAGCCCAAAGATAAAGGCGACATCGACACTGTTTATTCCGAAGAAGTGGAAAAGAAAAACGCTAAAAAGGAAAAGAAGAAAAAGTCGTAATTAAGGCATATATGCCACTCAATCAAAAAAAATTTGATACTTTTTAAGCTCCCGTTTTAACTGCGGGAGCTTACGTTTTTGTAACACTGTTACAAATATTCTAATTTTATTACATTTTATGAAAAATATTGACACGGTGTTTAGAGTATGATATAATATCTTAGAATAAATATAGTAAGGGGTTTTGCTCAATAATTTTTTTTGTGCGTAGAAGTTTGCATGGATAATAAAGCATTTCTTGAAAACATTCCGTATTTCAAGAGTATTGATACAAGCCATATTTTTGACTCTCTCACGGGTGTATTGAACCGTGAGACTGTTTTCGGTTATATCGATTGGCTTATCAAGCAAAACCACAATTTTAGTTTGTTCCTCGTCGATATAGATAATTTTAAAAACGTCAACGATTCGTACGGTCACGTCGTAGGCGACGTCGTGCTTAGGCAGACGGCTAAGTACCTTATGGAGGCGATTGGCGAAAAGGGCGTAGTCGGTCGTTTCGGCGGCGACGAGTTTATGATGGTATGGGACGGCTTGTCGGAATACAGGGAAGTATGGCGTTTCGGTCACGAGCTCGATATGAATATCGGCGGCATTTCGTTCGAAGGTATTCCCAACCTTGCCATCACCGTATCTACGGGTATTGCCCGCTATCCTCTTAACGCAAAGACCTCGCAGGAGCTTTTAGAGGTCGTCGATAAGGCGTTATACCGTGCAAAGATGAAGGGTAGGAATTGTTTCATAATCTACCTTCCCGAAAAGCACGCAAGCATCTCGTTGCAGAAGGAAAGGGATAAAAAGCTTACCGCAATGCAGCAGGCGTTTAACATTTTCTCCGCCCTTACAGCTTGCGGCGAGGATATTTCTGCGGCGGTGAGCACCGTCTTTAAGACCTTTATCTCCAACTATATGTTCGACCATATCTGTTTGGAAACGCACACGGGCATTAATCACAGCGTCGTATTCACCCTTTCAAAGAAAAAAGAGTTTTCTCATATCGACTATAATTTAATCGAAAAGACGGTCAATTCGGCTGGTTATGTAAGTATAAATCAAACGATGTATTTGAACAGCGAATCGTACGCTGAATTAATTACCGAGTTTAAAAAGCAGAAAATCTCCTCCACGGTATATTGCAAAATTGCCGCATACGGCAAGGACTACGGCTTTATCCGTGTTGACACTGTAAGCACTGCAAGAATATGGCAGAATACCGAAATAGCTATGCTTATGTATGCGGCAAACACCATTGCGGTTTTTTTGCACTATCAAAACAAGACGCTCGAGGATTTGCCCTTAGCTGCTATCGAAGTGGTCGGCGCAGAGGGTTGAGCAGTTAAATTATAGGCAATGGGAAAAGCGGCAACGCAATTTTCAAATCTTAAATAAAAAATAAAAGGTTATTACCGAGGTTTACGCCTCGGTTTTTTGTTTTATTATTTTAAAGCTTTATTAGTTTGTCAACGCCTCCACAAATTGTCGTGTCATACTTGCATTTTTATACAATATATGGTAAAATTATATATGACGGGTTTTTTAGGGCTAAGTCGGGGCGGTAATAGTCCGTCAAGGCGTATCCTATGGAATAATTAACCGAAAGGCAAAGCCGTCAAAACTTATTCAACGGGAAATACTATGGCTGAAAAGAGTTACAATGCAGACGATTTAAAAGTGCTCGAGGGGTTAGAGGCTGTAAGGGTTCGCCCCGGTATGTATATCGGTTCGACGGGCGTAAAGGGACTTCACCATATTTTATGGGAAATAGTCGACAACGCCATTGACGAGGCAGCAAACGGCTATGCCGACGAAATAAGCGTGATTTTGCACGAGGACGGCTCTGCATCGGTAGAGGATAACGGAAGGGGTATGCCGACCGACATCAACTCCAAAACGGGCATTTCAGGCGTAGAACTCATATTTACAAAACTCCACGCAGGCGGCAAGTTTGACAGCGGCAACTACGCCTTTTCGGGCGGCTTGCACGGCGTAGGTGCGTCAGTAACCAACGCCCTTTCAAAATGGTTAAAGGTAGAGGTCTACCGCAAGACGACCTTTACTATGGGCTTTAGCTCGACCTACGATAAAAAGGCGAAGAAGTGGCAGTGCGGCGTACCCGATTCCCCGCTTTTGGACACGGGCAAAAAGACAAACAAAAAGGGCACTTACGTCCGCTTTATGCCCGACGACGAGGTCTTTGAAACGGTAGAGTGGAACTATGATACCATTTTAAAGAGGTTAAAGGAGCTTGCGTTTTTAAACAAGGGCTTAAAGATTAATTTTACAGATAACCGTAAGCTCTATAAGCTCGTGGAAAACGACGAAGGCGAAGGCGAGCCCACTATAACTAAGGAGCTCTTGCCCACTAAAGAGCCCGTAACGTTCAAGTACGACGGCGGCTTGGTTGACTTCGTAAATTTCGTGTGCGACGGCGAAACTAAGCTCTATTCTCAGCCGCTGTACTATTCGGTAATCAAGGATATTCAGGTCAAGGGCGCACCTGCGGGCAAAATTAAAATAGAGTTTGCGTTAGCCCACACTAAGGCGGACGAGGAGAGCTTGTACTCCTTCGTAAACAACATCTCCACCGTCGAGGGAGGCTATCACGAGGCGGGTTTCCATTCGGGACTACTTAAGGCGGTAAACGATTACGCCCGCAATAACGGCGTTTTAAAGGCAAAGGATTCGCCGTTCGTTGCCGACGACGTCAAGGAGGGCTTGACCGCCGTCTTGACCGTGCAGATGAATAACGTCGAGTTTGAAGGGCAGACCAAGACTAAGCTCGGCAACCCCGAGGCGAAAGCCCCCGTAGAGCAGGCAGTCGTAGAAGGCTTGACCCAGCTTATGAACGTCCGTGGCAACAAGTCGTCGTTCGACGAAATCGCAAAAAAGGCGAAATTTGCGGCGGACGACAGAATTAAACACCGTGCCGAGAGGGACGTAGCCAAAGCCGCAAGCGAAAACGACGGTTTAAACCTTATAGGTAAGCTTGCGCCTTGCTCGGGCAAGAACCCCGATATGAACGAACTTTTCATAGTAGAAGGCGACAGCGCAGGCGGTACGGCAAAACAGGCGAGGGTGAGGCAATTCCAGTCCATACTTCCCTTAAGAGGCAAGCCCTTGAACGTGCAGAAAAAGACGGCGTTACAGGCGCTTCAAAACGAAGAGATTAAAACCTTAGTATCGGCAATCGGAGCAGGGTTCAACAACTCCTTCGACATTGAAAAGACGAGATATAAAAAGGTAATAATATTATCGGATGCAGACCAGGACGGTATGCACATTCGCTGTATACTTTTAACCTTCTTCTTTAAGTATATGCG
>JBJFAF010000019.1:0-6154 GCA_051887755.1 Candidatus Coproplasma sp. | reverse complement strand
CTTCTTGTAGGTACCTGCAACGGGGTGCTGGAAGCGGGTGGGGTTGGTGGAGTTACCCGTAATGGAGACGGAAACCTTTTCCATCTTCATAATAGCAACGCCTTCGGGTACGTTATCTGCGCCGTAGCACTTAACCTTTGCCCTAGGTCCGTCGGAGAATGCAACTTCGTCGGTAACCGTAACCGTTTCGGTGTAGGGGTCGAATACCGTTTTAACGTAGGTAAAGCCGTTGATTCTGGAGATGATATAAGCTGCATCCTTGCCTAAACCGTTCAAGATAACCCTAAGAGCCTTGCCCCTTACCTTGTTAGCGTTTTCAGCGATTTTGATTGCGCCTTCTGCGGCGGCAAAGCTTTCGTGACCTGCAAGGAAGCAGAAGCAGTCCGTGTCGTCGGATAAAAGCATTGCGCCGAGGTTGCCGTGACCTAAGCCGACCTTTCTGTTTTCAGCAACAGAACCGGGAATACAGAAACTCTGCAATCCGATACCGATAGCGGCAGCGGCGTCAGCGGCTTTAACGCAACCTTTCTTAATAGCGATTGCCGCACCGACGGTGTATGCCCAAACGGCGTTTTCAAAGCAGATGGGCTGAGTGCCTCGAACGATTTTGTCGCAGTCGACGCCCTTAGCAAGGCAAATGTCCTTACATTCGTCAATGGAGTTAATGCCGTACTCTTTGAGCACGCCTAAAATTTTAGCCTCTCTTCTCTCGTATCCTTCAAAAGTAGCCATTAGTCAACCTCCTTGTCCGTTCTGGGGTCAATGTGCTTAACCGCACCTTGTTCCTTGGAATATCTGCCGTAAGTGCCGATAGCCTTTTCGTAAGCCTCGTTGGGGGTAAGACCTTTCTTGATAAAGTCGGTCATCTTGCCGAGTGAAACGAACTTATAGCCGCAAACTTCGTTGTTCTTATCGAGTGCGATTGCAAGAACGTAGCCTTCTGCCATTTCAAGATACCTTACGCCCTTTGCGGCGGTACCGTACATAGTGCCGACCTGAGAACGAAGACCCTTACCCAAGTCCTCCAAACCTGCGCCGATGGTTAAGCCGTCGTCGGAGAAAGCCGACTGGCTTCTGCCGTATACGATTTGTAAGAATAATTCGCGCATAGCGGTGTTGATAGCGTCGCATACGAGGTCGGTATTAAGAGCCTCCAAGATGGTCTTATGGGGTAAGATTTCTGCCGCCATAGCCGCCGAGTGGGTCATACCGGAGCAACCGATTGTTTCAACCAAAGCCTCTTGAATAATACCGTCTTTAACGTTGAGCGTAAGCTTGCAAGCGCCTTGCTGAGGCGCACACCAACCGATACCGTGGGTAAAGCCTTTGATGTCCTTGATTTCCTTTGCCTGAATCCACTGACCTTCTTCGGGAATGGGGGCGGGACCGTGTTCAAATTTACCGGAAACACCCTTGGCAACGCAAATCATATTTTCGACTTCTTTTGAATATTGCATTACTTGTCCTCCAAAAATATTTATTGACGGGTAAAGTATATCATAGCCGTATAAAATTTTCAATTATTTATAGCAACATTTTCCCGTATAATTTTTCAAAACTGTTTACAGTTTGCAAAAAAGTATTATAATATTATATGTAGTATTATAATCACGAGCGTACGCAACGGAGTGTATAGCGCAAATTACTTTAAGGAATTAAACTATGCTTTGTCAAAACTGTAAACGCCGAGAGGCAACGCAAAACCATATGGCGATAATAAACGGCAAGCCGTACGAATACCATCTATGCGCTCACTGCGCCCAAGAGATGTTCGGCGGCTTTGAAGAGAGCTTTGCCGAAGGCGTTGCCAACGGGCTTTTCGACGACCCGTTCAACGGCGAAAGCGTATGCCCTGCCTGCGGTATGCCCTTTTCCGAATTTCAGCGTACGGGCTTATTAGGCTGCCCGAGCTGTTACGACGTATTTCACGAGGAGCTTTTACCCTACATAGCAAAAATTCAAGGCAAGACGAGGCACGTTGGCAAGGGCGGCGGCGTGAATACAGCGGAGCACGAAACGAGGTTAGAGCTTGCTCGCCTACAAAAGGCGATGGAGTCAGCCCTTGCAAGGGGCGATTATATGCTTGCGGAAAGGATAAACAGACAGATGAATTCTATCCGCAAAAGGAACGGGGGGTAAAAGAAGATGGATTATTCTTACGGCACTGTCATATCCTCCCGTATACGCCTTGCACGCAATATAAACGGCTATCCCTTCCCTGCAAAGCTCAATAGCGACAGACAGGCAAAGGAGATTATCCGTTCGGTTTCCTCCGCCATAAACAAGGTGGACGAATTCGCCCTTAAATATATGGACGGTATTTCCGAGGACGAGGCGTTGAACCTCGTCGAAAACAGGCTTATAAGTCCTGCGCTTTTAGATGACCCCGCCCGTTCTGCGGTACTTATAAACGAAACGGGCGATATATCGATTATGATAAACGAAGAGGACCACTTGCGTGAGCAGTGCATAAGGAGCGGTATGTCGATAAGAAAGGCGTACGCCGAAATGTCCGCAAAGGATTCTCTGATTGCCCGTTCTCTGCCCTTTGCCTACGACGAACAGCTCGGCTATTTAACCGCCTGCCCGACGAATTTGGGTACGGGCTTAAGGGCGTCGGTAATGCTCTTTCTGCCCGCATTAAGCCTCGGCGGACTGATGCCCGACGTAGTCAAAAGCGCAAGGCGGCTCGGCTTGACCGTAAGGGGTGCGTACGGCGAGGGGAGCGTTGCGGAGGGGTATACCTATCAAGTCAGCAACGAGGTCACCTTAGGCGTCACCGAGGAGACGGTGTTAAAGCTCGTAGAGCAGGTCGTCTCTAAAGTCGTAGAAATAGAGGCGAGCGAAAGGGAGAGGTTAAAAAAAGGCGAAGAAGGGCTTGCGCTCAAGGATAAGTGTTTAAGGGCGTACGGCACGCTTACAAACTGTGCGTTGATGTCGCACGGCGAGTTTGATAAGCTGTGCGCAGATTTAAAGCTTGCCGCCTGCCTCGGCTATATAAAAATCAACGATATTACAGCTGTTGACGAGCTTATTATAAAGATGAAACCTTCAAACCTGAACGTACTTGCGGGCAGGAAACTTTCCGCAAAAGAGAGGGACGAATACCGTGCCTCTTACGCCTCAAACCGCATTAAGTCGCTGTGTCAAAAGCGTAGCTGACGGGCATATAACAAAACGCAAAAGGAGCAGTTATGGATTTTTCAAGAATTACACGCAACTTACAGGACGTTTTAAACGCCTCTCGTGAAATATCGGCAACGCTTGACGTTACCTATGTGGGTACCGAACAAATAGTCTACGCAATGCTTATGGTAGACGACAGTACGGCGTACCGCATATTAACCGATTGCGGCGTAACGCCCGAAGGGTTCAGGCACTATTTATACAGGTCTATCGACCACAATTGCTCCATTAAAGATTTCACCCCTCGCACGAAACATATGCTCGAGCGTGCGCAGGACTTGGCTTTCGATACCAACCCCGACGGGCTGACGGGTACCGAGCACCTTTTAAGGGCGGTTTTGGAATCCCCCGACTGCCTTGCAGTCAGCATATTCAAGGCGTTGGGTATAAGTATGCCCGCCCTCGTCGCAAAGGTTGAAATTGCGACGGAAGGGAAGAGGGACGACGATGACGACGACGTCAACCCTTTCGCCGCCTATACAAAAAGCGCCTCGCAGAAAAAAGAGGAGAGGAAGTCAGGCGATAAGGGCTTAGACGACAGCGTTATGCAGTACGGCACCGACCTCACCGCAAAGGCAAGGGAGGGCAAAATCGACCCCGTAATCGGCAGGAAGAAGGAAATAGATAAAATCATTCAGGTACTCTCCCGCCGTACGAAAAACAACCCCGTTTTAATCGGCGAACCGGGCGTAGGTAAATCTGCCGTCGTCGAAGGGCTTGCTCAGGCGATAATCAAAAACGAAGTGCCCGACCTACTTAAGGGAAAAATAGTCTTTTCGCTTGACCTTGCGAGTATGGTTGCGGGGGCAAAGTACAGGGGCGACTTCGAGGAGAGATTAAAAAACGCCATAAACCAAATAAAGGACAACGGCAACGTAATCCTATTTATAGACGAAATTCACTTGCTCGTAGGTGCGGGAGCGTCGGCAGAGGGCAAGATGGATGCGGCAAATATTTTAAAGCCTATGCTTGCAAGGGGCGAGTTACAGACCGTCGGCGCAACGACTTTGGACGAGTACAGAAAGTATATCGAAAAGGATGCGGCGTTAGAGAGGCGTTTCACCCCCGTTCAGGTGGAAGAGCCCACCGTAAACGACACGATTGAAATATTAAGGGGGCTTAGGGATAAGTACGAGGCGCACCATAAGGTAGCCATTTCCGACGAGGCAATCATTGCCGCCGCAACGCTTTCGGATAGGTATATCACCGACCGTTTCCTGCCCGATAAGGCAATCGATTTAATCGACGAGGCGGCGTCGAGGGCAAGGCTTAACAGCTATAACGCACCTGCCGAACTTAACGAGCTTGAGGAAAAGTATAAGCACCTCGTTCAGGAAAAGAACAAGGCGGCGAGGGGCGAAGATTACGACAAGGCAAAACTTTTAGTTGCGGAACTTAACGCAACTCAGGCAAAGATAGAGGCTATAAAGAGCGAGTGGAAGGGCGGACAGTCCACGCCGACTATCGGCAGCGACGAGGTTGCGGAAGTCGTCAGCGGTTGGACGGGCGTACCCGTTATAAAGCTTACCGAGCAGGAGAGCGAAAAACTTTTGCACTTAGAAGAAAATCTGCATAAGCGCATTATCGGGCAGAACGAGGCGGTTTCTGCCGTTGCAAGGGCGATAAGAAGGGCGAGGGCAGGCTTGAACGAAAGCGGCAAGCCCATCGGCTCGTTTATCTTCGTCGGACCCACGGGCGTTGGTAAAACCGACCTTGCCAAGGCGCTTGCGGAAAATATGTTCGGCGACGAAAAGCTTTTAATAAGGCTCGATATGTCCGAGTATATGGAAAAGCACTCCGTATCAAAGCTTATAGGTGCGCCCCCGGGCTACGTCGGCTACGACGAGAACGCAGGCGGTCAGCTCACCGAAAAGGTAAGGCATAAGCCCTATTCAGTCGTGCTGTTCGACGAGGTGGAAAAAGCCCACCCCGACGTATTCAATCTTCTTTTGCAAATTCTTGACGACGGAAGATTGACCGACAGCAAGGGTAGGGTAATCAACTTTAAAAACACCATTATCATTTTAACGTCCAACGTGGGTGCAGGGAAGATAAAAAAGATGTCGGGCTTAGGCTTCAGCTCGTCGGAAAGCGACGGCTACGACGATATGAAGGACGCCATCGACGAGGCGTTGAAACAGCAATTCCGCCCTGAATTTTTAAATAGACTTGACGACGTCATCGTATTTAGAAAGCTCACCAAGGAGGAGGCGGGGCAAATCTGCTATAAGCTTATAGAGGGCTTGAAAAAGCGTTTAGAGCATAAAAAGATTTCAATCGAAATTTCCCCCGAAGCTATGGATAAGCTCATAGAAGAGGGATATTCCGAAGAGTACGGCGCACGCCCTATGAAGAGGACTGTGCAGAGGCGTATAGAGGATAGGCTGTCGGACGAAATTTTAGCAGGTCACGTCCTGCCCGGTGAAAAGGTAACGGTAGAGGTGTTGGACGGAAATTTATCCTTCCGCTCAGAAAAGACTTAAAAACTTATTTAACATACAAATATAAAACTTAAGGGCGGTTGTAATCAATCGCCCTTGAATTATTTTAATGTGGTTTGAGACATAATCTTTTATGCCGAGTATAGGGTTAACCCTCGATTTTGCCGTCACGCTTTTTGCCCATAAAGAAGAGCGCTATCGTGCCGGGACCGATGTGTGCGCCCGTGCATAAGTCATACATAGTGATGATAACTTCCTTTGCGCCTGCCTCTTTAATCATCTCTGCAAGCTGCTCAGCCTCTTCCAGACAGTCGGCGTGAGCAATAGCAATATGCTGATTTTCGGGGTCGATAACCCTGTCTTTGAAGAGCTCGACAAGTTTACTCATCGCCTTTTTGCGTCCTCTTACGTTGCATAAAACTTCAAGCTCACCGTTGTGACTGCCCCATACTACGGGGTTAATCTTTAACATAGTACCGATTAAAGCCTTTGCCGCATTAACTCTTCCCGTCCGTTTTAAGTACTTA
>JBJFAF010000018.1:0-6251 GCA_051887755.1 Candidatus Coproplasma sp. | reverse complement strand
GCCGTAAGCGGTTGCGACCATATCGCTCATAACGTCGCCGTCGTAGTTCTTGCACACCCACAGCATACCGCCTTCGCTGCGCATAACCCTTGCAACCACGTCGTCGATAAGCGTATATAAATAGGTTAAGCCAGCCTTTTCAAACTCCGCCTTGTACTCGTTTTCGTAAATTTCCGCAAAGATATCTTTAAAGCGGTGGTCGTAGGTCTTGGAAATGGTGTCCTTTGCGCCAAACCACATATCGATTTTATGCTCCAAAGCGTAGTTAAAGCAGGTGTGCGCAAAAGCGGAGATAGACTCATCTACGTTGTGTACGCCCTGCACTATGCCGTCGGTATTAAAGGAATGGATAAGCTTGCGCTCGACCTCGTTTCCGTCCTTATCGGTTATTAAAAGGTATGCGTTCTGACCGCCTTTAACCTTGCTTTCCACCGAATTATAGATGTCGCCGTAGGCATGCCTTGCAAGCACGATAGGCTTTTTCCAGGAAGGAACGTATGGCGTTATGCCTTTTGCAAGAATGGGAGCGCGGAAAACCGTGCCGTCCAAGATGCGGCGAATCGTGCCGTTAGGGCTCTTCCACATCTTTTTAAGGTTATATTCCTTTACCCTCTGTGCGTTGGGGGTGATGGTTGCGCACTTTACCGCTACGCCATACTTTTTGGTTGCCTGTGCGCTCTCCTCAGTAATCTTATCGTCCGTCTCATCACGCTTAGTTAAGCCCAAGTCGTAGTATTCGGTCTTTAAATCGACGTACGGCTCGATGAGAATTTCCTTAATCCACTGCCACAAAACTCTGGTCATTTCGTCGCCGTCCATTTCGACGAGCGGCGTTGTCATCTTAATCTTTGCCATTTGACACCTCTTCTTTTGCTCTATTTTACTATAGTTTTACTTTAACTTGCAAGCGTTTGAGCGGATATTGTTCAATATGCCCGTAGAAATTATGCGCTTGCCTCTTAGGCGTGCGAAATCCTTCTTTGCCTGTTCGATAATTCCGCAGAGAACTTTATAAAAATCTTTATAATCTTTAGACAGCAGATATTGAGAGAGCGAACCCGGCACCGTGTTGACTTCACTTAAATATACCTTGCCCTTCGCTGCGATAAAATCAAAGCGGACGACACCTCGCATACCGAGCGCCTCGTACACTCTTTTCGTAATTAGCTGAACCGCCTTTTCGCAAGCGCCGTCCACGGGGAATTTACGGTTGCCGCCGCCCGAATACTTGTCGTCGTAGGTTAAAATTTCACTCGCCGAATAAACCTCCTCGCAGGGGGACACGACGACCTCGCCGCCCGAATAGTAAGCCGCACAGTTAAGCTCCCTGCGCTCGGTAAAATACTCTTCTAATAGAATTCCGTTATCCAACTCAAAAGCCGTTTCAAGCGCCGCTTTTAATTGTTTTTCATCATCAACCTTGACCACCCCTATACTCGAACCGAGCGTTGCGGGCTTGACGATTAAAGGATACCCCACCGCCTGCGCCTTTTTGATTGCACCGTCTATATCCCTTGAATAGGCGTATTTAGCAACGTTTACTCTAAGCGATTTCAACACTAATTTAGTGTAGTACTTATCCATAAACGCCGCACTTTCGAAAAGGCTTGCCGAGGCGAAGGGAATTTTATTCAAAAGCGCCGTACCCGCTACTGCGCCGCCCTCCGCACAGCCGCCGTGACAGCAGTTAATAACGCACCCGACTCCGACGAACTTTTTCGGCTTGCCGCCCTTAAATAGCACGAACCCGCCCTGCGCCATTGCGCATAAAAACACGCCTTTCGCACTTAAAATTTCACGCTGACGGAAGAGCGTTACGTCGGCAAGGCAATCGCCTGCAAGCATATTTCCGCCGTGGTCTATGTAGACAGGCAAAACGCTTTTGCCACCCTTTTTAAGCACGTTTGAAACCATCGTACCCGTAATGACCGACACCTCGTTTTCGCTTGAAACGCCGCCGAAAATCACGGCTATTTCGTAGTTTTTGAGCATAAAAAAATCACCTCCGCCAAAAAATTTTTCAGCTTTGGTGAAATTTTTTAAATTATTCTTTTAAAGATATTGCGACGGCAAGTCGTTCAAAAAGAGTACCGCATCGCCCTTTTCCAAAAGGGTTTTCAATTTGTCCTGTGCGGCGTTCAAATCGGATACGACGCAGATTTTCTGCATATCGCCGCCGTTATCCTTATACCCCTTTTCTATCGCCTTAACCAGCGTTTCGCCGACCAAGATAACGTAGTCCAGCCCGACGAGGTTTGCGCCCAATTGCTCGTTAGATTCCTGCTCTAACACGCCGAGCTCTACAAGCCCGGGCGTAACCGCAATCTTTTTGCCGCCGAATTTTTTAAGCGTGTCGATTGCCGCCCGTGCGCCGACGGGGTTGGAATTGTAACCGTCGTCAATTATATTTATGCCGTTGCTTTGAATAAGTTGCAGGCGGTGCTCTATATACTGTACGTCGCCGACGGCGGTCGCAATCTCGCTAAGGCTTACGCCCAACTCGTATGCAAGGCAGGCGCACAGCCCGAAGTTGTATGCGCTATGTTCGCCCAAGAGCTTAGTTTTAACCCTAACGCTCTCGCCGCCCAAGCTAAGCGTAAACTCCGTTCCGCCTTGCCCTGCGATAACGTCCGACACGCACTTGCAAGCCTTGATTTTATCTCCGCCGTAGTCCTTGAATTTTTCGAATGCGTCTGCGGCGATAAAGCAGATATGCTTTGTGACGGGGATAATTTCCGCCTTGGTAGCGACGACGTTTTCAAGCGTTTTAAAACTCTCTAAATGCTGAGGGCAAACGCCCGTAATTAGCGAATAATCGGGCGGACAGATGGCGCACAGCTCGGCTATATCGCCCTTTTTCCTCGCCCCCATTTCGGCTATGAACACACAGTTGTCGCCGAAAATTTGACCGTTGACCGCCTTTGCAATGCCCTGCGGCGTGTTATAGGATGCGGGTGTCGTAACCACTTGATATTTTTGAGAGAGCATTGCGGCGAGCACGTTTTTAACGCTCGTCTTGCCGTAACTGCCCGTAACGCCTATTATAAGCGGTTTGCTCCGTTCAAGCTTTTGTTTCGCTTTTTTGATATAGGAATTTGCAATGGGCTTTTCCCAAATCTTTGCAATTAAATTTGCAAGGCAGATTATAGGCAGAGCGCACAGGGGTAAAAGCGATAAAACGCTGTACTTAAGTTGTGTAAACAGGCTGTCGCCGATAAGGCTTTGCGCAAAATTTAACAGCGTTGCCATAAGGTAGGCGATGACCGCAAAGGTCAAAAGCAGCGTTATATACAGCCTTTTAAACCGAGGCGTTAAGCTTGCGTTGGACTTGACCGTGTGTGTTGCGTCGGCAATAAAGTACGCAACGAAGAACACGAGGTAGGCTATAAGCCCTATTACCGCCGCCCACCTGTCCGTAAAGGAAAAGCACAGCGAGGTAACCGCCGACGTAAGCGCAGTCGATATAAACACGATGGAAAGGCGTGACTGAGTTAGGTTGCCCTTTTTGCCCGCCCAACGCAAAAACTGTCTGTTCGAATAGCCGAGAGATTGCAAAATTCCCAAGGACTTAAAGCATATTATGCTTAAACAACACGCAAAGAAGAGCGCTATTAAAACGCACTCTACCGTCGTGTGCACGTCAATAAAAAACCACCACATATCCTTATTCCTTCGATTATTTTGGTATATCTTATCCCCTTAAAAAATCAAGGGCAAGCGAGTTGAACCGTTCGGGATAATGCAAAAAGCAGAAATGGTCGCCCTGCATAGTTACGAGCCTGCTGTTTTTCATCAACGATAAAAACGTCGCTCCCTCCTCGTCCGCAGGGGTTACGCTATCGTCCTGACCGTAGATTAGCAAGGTTTCGTTAAATATCTTCGCCGCCTCCGCCTTTAAATCACGGTTGACGATTTTTTTATAGCTCTCCTTCATAAGCGGAGAAAGGCTTTTATATTCCTCACTGCCGAAGTGCCTTTCGGCGTACTTGGGAAAGAGCTTTTTTATGCGCCTATAACGCTTTACACGCCGCATATATTCGGGGGAACGGGGCTTAACTATCCCTGCGCCGCCCGTTATAATCAGCCTGTCGCAAAGTCTGCCGTCCTGCGCAATCGCCGCAATCGCAACCCTTGCGCCGAACGAATGGGCAACAATATCCGCACCGTATGCGTCTAATTGAATTAAAAAGCTCTTCAGCCAGTCCGCATACTCTTCCACGCCCCAAGGAGAATCTAATTTATCGCTTGCGCCGAAAGCGGGCATATCTGGGGCGATACACTTGAACCCGCAGGACGAAAGCGCCTCTGTCTGTCGGTAAAAACTCTCCTTGCAGGATAGGTACCCGTGCAAAAATACGACGGGTTTGCCGCCGCCCTTTACGGTTACCGCAACGAACTTGTTATCGACTAAAATTTGTTTCCACCTTTTATTAAAATTATTTCAGACTCTTTTTCATTACGAGGCAGTCCTCGCCGTCGGAATAATACCTTGAACGTGCGTACACGCCTTTAAACCCGCAGGAGAGATAAAGCCTCATCGCAGGGGCGTTGGAAACCCTGACCTCTAAAAACATATTCTCCGCACCACGGCTTGCCGCCTCTGAAATAAGCTCGTTTAATATGCGCCTGCCGACGCCGCTCCGCCTGTACTCTTCGGCGACCAAGACGTTCTCCAAATCACAGCTTTCGCAAACCACGCTTATACAGCCGTAGCCTATAACCTCGCCGTCCTCTTCGGCGACGAACATCGAATACTGCGGATTTTCAAAGGCGGAGGCAAGAGTACCAAACCCCCAACACTCGCCCTTAAAGCACAGTTTTTCAAGCTCGGCAACGCTTAAAATATCCTCGTATCTGCACTTGCGTAAAATCATCTTAGTCCACCCGAGCGGGCGATACGCTCCTCTTCCGCCTGAGACCTGCGAACGTATAAGGCGCACACGCCCTCTTTTGCGCAGTTTTTTACGGCAGGGGCAAGGTGCGAACTTATCTCCACACTGCTATAGCAAGGCAGGTCGAGCTCCTCAAACCCGTACACGGGGCGGTTCAATGCAATAAGTGCGTCTTTAGAGATATAGCAGGGCTGAATGTCTATTGCTCCCTCGGCGGTGTATCCGCAGGCGTAATAGTACCCGTGCGCCGCATCGATTGCCGCAAGATAGGGTGCGCCGCTATTGACATTATACGCAATGAGGTCGAATGCGGTTACGCCAAGGCACTGCTTATTCAATGCGGTCGCAAACCCCTTTACGCAGGAAATGCCTATCCTTATCCCCGTAAACGAGCCGGGACCCGTCACGGCGGCGAAGAAGTCGCACTCGGCAGGGGATAATTGAGCCTCATTCAGCGTCTTTTCAATCTCGTCCATAAGGAGGACGGAATGGCGCATAGCGCAGTCGGGTATGAAATTTACCACTTCCTTTTCGCCCTTGACCGCAACTACGGTCAGGTGTTTGGACGAGGTATCTACCGCCAAAAAATTACTCACAGATAATCTCCCTGTTGCTTGCGCCAAGCTTCTTTATGGTAACCTTTTTGCAGTTTGCAGGCAATACATCGGCGATATTCTCCGCCCACTCTATAACGCAAACGCCGTCGGCGTAAAAGTAATCGGTCAAGCCAAGCCTCTCCGCCTGTTCCCCACAGGAAAGACGATAGCAGTCGTAGTGGTACAGCTTGCCGTAATAGTCGTTCATATAGGCGTAGGTGGGGCTTAAAATTTCGTCGTCGACGCCCAACCCTTGAGCTATGCCTTTGACGAACACCGTCTTGCCTGCTCCCATCTCGCCGCTTAATAAGACGACGTCGCCGCCCTTTAAGCTCTTTGCGTATTCGCTTGCATATTTAATCGTAGCCTGCTCGCTACCCGATAAAAAAATTGCCATACGGCTATATTATACCCCGTACGGCAAACTTTTGCAATTATTTTGACTATGATTATGTAAGCAGAACTATCAGCCTAAGAAATACCTTAAGAGCACACCGCCAACGAGCAACAGACTAGCAGCTACGCATACGCAAATTGTAATAATCAAGCGCTTTTTCTCTTTAGCCTTACTTTGCTCTGCCTGTTCTTCCGTTTGGTTTTCGGCAGGCTTAATCTCTAATTTGTCTGCAAGTCTGTTTATAAAACGAGAAATATGCTTATAGATAGGCAAGGTTATTAAAACGGCTATTAAACAACGCATAACGTTAAAGGGCAGTACCGACGCCCAGAGATAGAAGTTATAGAAGGTCTCTTCCGTACAGCC
>JBJFAF010000017.1:0-6254 GCA_051887755.1 Candidatus Coproplasma sp. | reverse complement strand
GTTCAAAGGCGGTTTTTAAGGCACTGTGCACAGTTTGAGCACAGCCGTATCCGCCGAACTCGCAGACGAGACGACCGCCCTTTTTGAGATTTTGGGCTATATTTTTAAGCAATGCAGGCTGTTTTTCACGCTCTATCCAGTGAAAGACGGCGTTGGAAAAGATTACGTCTGCCTGTTGCGCAAGCTTAAATTCAAGGGCGTCGGATTGAACCCACTCAATATCGGGATACGCCTCTTTCGCCCTTTTCAACATTTGCTCGGATGCGTCTACCCCTATAACCTTATATCCCCTTTCCGCAAGCTTATTCGTCAGTACGCCCGTACCGCAACCGAGGTCGCATACGAGCGAGCCCTTCGGCTCGGATATAAGGTCGGCAACGCCTTCGCCGTAGCCGTAAACGAAGTTAAAACTTTTATCGTATTTATCGCCGTTCCATTTGATATTCATATATTTTCCCGTTATAAAATACGGAGCGGTTGCCCGCCCCGTGATTAAGCATTTATATTCGCATTATTCCCACTCGATAGTTGCAGGGGGTTTAGACGTGATGTCGTAGACTATACGGTTGACGTGCTTGACTTCGTTGACGATTCTCGTTGAAATCGTTTCAAGTACGTCGTAGGGTATTCTTGCCCAGTCAGCCGTCATTGCGTCGAGAGAAGTTACCGCACGGATTGCAACGACGTTTTCGTACGTTCTAAAGTCGCCCTGTACGCCGACCGTCTTAGAGTTAGTGATTACCGTAAAGTACTGCCAAATTTCGGTATCTAAGCCCGCCTTTGCAATCTCGTCACGGAGGATATAGTCGCTGTCTCGAAGAGTTTCAAGCTTTTCCCTCGTCACCTCGCCCATAATTCTTATTGCAAGACCTGGACCGGGGAAGGGTTGGCGCATAACTACGTTTTTAGGAAGTCCAAGCTCGAAGCCGACCTTTCTAACTTCGTCCTTGAACAAATCTCTCAAGGGTTCGACAATCTCTTCAAAGTCCACGACCGAAGGAAGTCCGCCTACATTGTGGTGGCTTTTAATCACCGCAGATTTGCCCTTGCCGCTTTCGATTACGTCGGGATATATCGTGCCTTGAACGAGGAAATCGACCTTACCGATTGCCTTTGCCTGCTTTTCGAACGAACGAATGAACTGTTCACCGATAATCTTTCTCTTTCTTTCGGGGTCGGATACGCCTTCTAAGCGAGAGAGAAATTCTTCGCCGTCGTCAGCTTTTATTAGGTTCATTCCCAACCCGTCCTTAAAGACGGACATAACTTCGTCCGCCTCGTACTTTCTTAAAAGTCCGTGGTCGACGAATACGCAGGTGAGCTGGTCGCCAACCGCCTTGTGAACTAAAGTTGCCGCAACGGCTGAATCGACGCCGCCCGACATTGCGCAGAGCACTTTCTTATCGCCGATTTTCGCCTTTAAAGCGGCAATCTGGTTCGAAACGAAGTTTGACATTGTCCAGTCACCCTGCGCCTTGCAGACTTCGTATAAGAAATTTTTAAGGATTTGCGTACCCATAAAGGTATGGTTTACCTCGGGGTGGAATTGTACGCCGTAGAGCTTTTTCTTCTCGTCGCCGAACGCCGCAAAAGGGCAGTTGTCCGACTGAGCAATCTTTTCAAAGCCCTCGGGGAGCTTGGTTATTCTGTCCGTATGGCTCATCCAGCAGACTGCGTTTGCGGGCATTTCCTTAGTGAGGAGCGAGGGAAGATAATTGACTTCCACCTTGCCGTATTCGGACGTGGTTGCGTGTTCAACCGTTCCGCCGAGCGTATACGCCATAAGCTGACAGCCGTAGCAGATACCGAGAACGGGGATTCCGAGTTCAAATACTCCCTTGTCTATACGGGGACTGCCCTCTTCGTAAACGCTGTTGGGTCCGCCCGTGAATATAATGCCTATGGGATTGTATTCTTTTATTTTTTCAAGCGACATATCGCAGGGCAAGAGGTCGCAAAATACGTTGAGTTCACGCACTCTGCGTGCTATAAGCTGGTTATACTGTCCGCCAAAATCGAGAATTAAAACTTTTTGATGTTCCATATTTAACTTCCGTAATGTATTTTTAAAACGAGTTAGCGGAGGCAAAAGCCTCCGCAAAAATTTTAAGCTTTAGGTGAGTAGTTAGGAGCCTCTTTCGTGATAGATATATCGTGAGGGTGAGATTCTGCAAGCGACGCAGCAGTCATCTTGACGAATTTGCCGTTCTTTCTTAAGTCGTCGATAGTTGCGTTGCCCGTGTAGCCCATACCCGAACGAAGACCGCCCATAAGCTGGAAGATGATGTCCGCCAAAGCTCCCCTGTAGGGAACCCTGCCTTCTACGCCTTCGGGGACGAACTTCTTCGCCTCCGTCTGGAAATATCTGTCCTTGCCGCCCTTTGCCATTGCGGGGAGAGAGCCCATACCCCTATATGACTTAAAGCTCCTGCCTTGATAAATTTCAAGCTCGCCGGGGGCTTCGGTAGTGCCTGCAAAGAGCGAACCGAGCATAACTGCACTGCCGCCTGCCGCAATTGCCTTTACGATGTCACCAGAGTACTTGATACCACCGTCGGCGATTATGCGCTTGCCGAGCTTGTCCGCCTCCTCTGCGCAGTCCATAATAGCGGTGAGCTGAGGCATACCGATACCCGCTACGATACGAGTAGTGCAGATAGAGCCGGGACCTATGCCGACCTTAACTACGTCTGCGCCTGCGCTCATCAAGTCGTGAGTAGCCTCCGCAGTTACGACATTGCCCGCAACCAAAGGAAGGTCGGGGAAGGCGTTTTTAGCCTTTTCGACGTGTTTAATGATATTTTTAGAATGACCATGCGCAGAGTCGAGCACGACGATGTCTACATGATTGTCAACGAGAGCTTGAATTCTGTCGAGCATATCTACGGTTGCGCCGATTGCCGCACCGACTAAGAGCCTGCCCTTTTTATCGGTTGCACGGTTGGGATACTGGATAGATTTTTCTATATCCTTAATGGTGATAAGCCCCTTTAAGTTGCCGTCCTTATCGACTATAGGCAGCTTTTCTATACGATGCTTACCTAAGATTTTCTGCGCCTCCTCTAAGGAAGTGCCTTCGGGGGCGGTGACGAGATTATCCTTCGTCATTATAGCCGAGATGGGCTGATTAAAATCGGTTTCAAAACGCAGGTCACGGTTGGTTAAAATACCAACGAGCTTGCCATCCTTTGCGATGGGCACGCCCGAAATGCGGTACTTTTCCATTAAAGCACGAGCCGCCGAAACGGGCTCTTCGGGGGGAAGGAAGAACGGGTCGGTTATTACGCCGTGCTCACTTCTCTTTACCTTGTCGACCTGTAACGCCTGTTCCTCTATGGACATATTCTTATGGATAATGCCCAAGCCGCCTTCCCTTGCGATTGCAATTGCAAGGCGGTTTTCAGTTACGGTATCCATTGCCGCCGATAAGAGCGGTACGTTAAGATTTATACCGTCGCAAAGCGTTGTGCGTAGGTCTGCGGTTGCAGGCACGACTTCGGATGCGGAAGGAATTAAAAGAACGTCGTCGAAAGTAAGCGCCTCTTTTACGATTTTACTCATTTTTATTTCTCCTCTAAATATCTTAAACTTTGGTTATTATTTTAAACGGTGTAAAGTTATTGAACGGCGACGGTCACGCCTTTTAGCTTATTTTTGAAATACGAAAGGTCTTCCATTTCGTCTGCGTCCGTCGGAGTTATTCCGTCTAATGCGGCAAGCATACTCTCTGCGGCGGCTACGTCGTCGTTATTCGCAATCTTAATGGACAGTATCATCAAGGCGTTGCCGTAGGGAAATCGGGTCGTACCGTTTGCCTCGAGAGCAAAGTTAATCGCCTTTTGAACGTAGGTTTCCCTGTTCTCCCCCTCCTTTTTCAACGCCTCGTTGTAATATGAAACGGAAACCGAGGAGCGAACCCTTAAATCGTAGTCGAAACTAAAACCAAACTGTCCGTTGTAAATATTGTTGTATAAGCCGTTGCGCTGTGCGCAGACGTTGTCGTAATTCTTATCCGCAATGAGCTTTTCTGCGTAGATAATAATGCTTTCGTCATCGCCTGCAAGCACGCTGTCGTCATAGCAACGGGCTAAATCAAAGCTGTCTTGCGTGTAGGTATAGCGCAGGTTGGCGTATTTGACCGCCATACCGTAACTGCCTAACGCCTCCATTGCGGTTGCCATATGTTGTGGAAATGCGAAGTTAAAAATTGCAAATGCGGCTATTACTATCCCTAATAAAATTAAGACGGTTTTAACCGCTGTTTTGACGACGAGCTTCTGCACCTGAACAACCTTGATTTCTTAAGATAATATTTAATTTATTTTATCACCAACTCAAAAAAAAATCAACTGTTTGAAATACTTTATCATATTATTACTTTTAGCTAAATACATTTTAAATATGAAAAAAATTTTTATGGGCGGTATTTGCTGTTTTTGCCTTGCCGCAAGCTGTCTTTCCATTTTACCATCGTGCAAAAAAAACGTAGATTATTTAAACTACGTTTCGGAAAACCGCAGACAGGTCTATCTATGCAAAGAGGACGGTTACGAACTGAAAATTTTCTGTAGCGACAGGGAAACGCCCTATTGCGCAGACGGCGTTAAGGGCAATATGGCGACGATTTGCGAGGTCTATTATAAGTGCAACTCCTCCCCCTCCTGCGTGAATTGCGAGGTCGAGGGCTTTAGCGGGGAGATGAGCTATATGTCCGTGACTAACAGTTTCTATCTCAGCTTTTCCGCCGATACGATTGAGGAAGAGAGCTTAAATGTTAAGCTTACTATCGACGGCAAAGAGAAGGAAATAAGCGTGCGAAACGTTTTCGAGGCGGGCACGATTGACTATAAAAGTGCAATTAACAGCGTTATAGAATACGATAAGGACAAATTTGACGGGCTTACCCAACGAAATCAGTTCCTCGGCGAAATAGCAATTCGGCTTATCTACGACGACGGGTGCTACTACTACGTCAGCGTGTGCGACAGAAATAAGCAAGTTAAAGCCTACCTCGTGGACGGCAGGAGCGGGAGAATCATCACAGAGCGTGAGAGCTCTGCCGAATAATAAAGTGGAAATTATGCGGCTCTTGCAGAGTTATTCATAATACGTTATTTTTGAATTGTTGATAACTTTTTTGTTTATATTGACTATTGTAATATTTTTTTGAGCGAAAAAGTGTGATTTTTGTTGCATTTTCGGTGTTTTGTTGATAACTTTTGCAAACTCTTGTTTTTTTAACTTTATTAACAAGGCGTTTGTTGATAACTTTTTGTGCATAAACGGCGATAATTTAAGCGATTTTATTAATTTTTAACGAGTTATCAACAATGTCATAAGTCGTTTACAGTTTAAATATCGCCAAAAGCATAATTAATATATCCAGCAAAGACAAAATAAAAAAACGCCGAAGAACGGCGTTTTTTTAATGCTTACTATTTATATGATTATTCTTTAAAAAAGTCGCATATTATTGAGTTTTGAACGTAGAGGTATTCGGGTTTGATACGCAGGAAACCGTCTGCCTCTTCTAAATATTCGGCGTTCTTTTCAAGTGCGGCGGCGTATTCGGTACGGAAATTGCAAGAAAAGTTTTTTTCAAACTTAGCAAGGTTAAGCCCTTTTACCGTCCGCATTGCAAGCATAATACTCTCTTCCATCGCACCCTGCCTTTCTACCTTTTCGCTGTTTACAACGGGGAAGTGGTTGGTCATTACGCACTTGAAATATTCGTCCAAATCAAACGTGTTGGTAAAGCGAACGTCTTTGATATGCGACGACGCAGACACTCCGAAGCCGATATATTCGCCCCTGTTCCAATAATTTAAATTGTGCCTGCTCTCCTTGCCCCTCTTGCAGAAGTTAGACACCTCGTATCTTTCAAAGCCGAGCTCTTTTAATTTTTTTACGCCGCACTCGTACATAGCGGCAACCTCGTCGCCGTCGGGCAATTCGCCGTTTAAATAGTCGGTATAGATGGGCGTGCCGTCCTCCGGAGTGAGAGCGTACATACTGATATGGCTTGCGCCGAAGGATGACGCCACCTGAATGGATTTGCAGATATCGTCTTCGGTCTGCCCCTTTAAGCCTATCATAATATCGACGCTGAAGTTTTCGCCGCTTAAATACTTTGCGCAAGTGACGAATTGATTTAGCGTATGACATCTGCCGAGCTCTTCAAGCTGGCTATCGATTGCCGTCTGCAAGCCCACCGAGAAGCGGTTTATACCCACCTTTTTATATAGCTCTATCTT
>JBJFAF010000016.1:0-1536 GCA_051887755.1 Candidatus Coproplasma sp. | reverse complement strand
TGCCGTATCTGTTTCCGTGAACTTGCTTATAAGGGTGAAATCCCCGGCGTTAAGAAGTCGAGCTGGTAATTAAAAAGGAGGAAAGATAATAATGACAGATCCTATCGCAGATATGCTCACGCGTATAAGAAATGCGTTGGCAGTAAATAAAGAAACGGTTGAAATTCCTTCCTCCAACATGAAAAAGGCAATCGCCGACATCATGTTAAAAGAAGGTTATATAGAGGGCGTTAAGCTCGTAGAAGACGGTTATTCCGGCAAGCTCGTAATAACGCTCAAGTACGCAGGCAAAAATAAGTCGGTCATCAACGCATTGCAGAGAGTTTCCAAGCCCGGTTTAAGGGTTTATGCAGACGTTGAGAATATGCCCAAGGTTATGGACGGACTCGGTATCGCCATCATCTCGACCAACAAGGGCGTCATGACGGATAAGCAGGCAAAGGCTGCCAATGTAGGCGGCGAAGTGCTCTGCTACATCTGGTAAGGAGGTACTTAATATGTCAAGAATAGGTAAGGAACCCGTAGTTATCCCCGCAGGCGTAACCGTGTCCTTTGCAGACGGCGTAGTTACCGTTAAAGGCGCAAAAGGCACGCTTACCCAGAAAATCGAAGGCAATATTCTTATCCAGGTAGAGGGCAACGTAGCTAACGTAGTCAAGGGTGCAGACCTTGCAGAGCTCGACGCAAAGCACGGCTTGTACCGTGCACTTCTCCACAATATGGTTAAGGGCGTATCCGAAGGCTTTTCCAAGACCTTAAAGGTAAACGGCGTAGGTTGGAAGGTTGCTAAGCAGGGCAAAAAGCTCGTTATGAACGTAGGCTTTTCTCACCCCGTTGAGTTCACCGAACCCGAGGGCGTGACTATTACTTGCCCCACCCCCAACGAAATCGTCGTTGCAGGTATCGACAAGACTTTGGTAGGTCAGACTGCGGCAAACATCAGAATCGTAAGGGTACCCGAACCCTACCACGGATACGGCATCGCATACAGCGACGAAGTAATCGAGCGTAAAGAAGGTAAAACGGGAGGCAAGGGCAAGAAGTAATTTCGGATATAAGGCCGCTTAAAGTCCGTCCGCATCAATCCGTGCGGATAGCCGCCTAAAGGTCGGCTGGCGGAATAGCCGATTTAAGCGCAACCGTTTCCGAAGGGTTGTCCTAATAAGGAGATATTATGATTAAGAAAATTGACAAAAACGAAGAAAGACTTCGTCGTCACACCAGAGTAAGAAAGAAGATTTCAGGTACGGCAGAAATGCCCAGACTCAGCGTTTATCGCAGTCTTAACCACATCTATGCACAGGTTATCGACGACGTTAAGGGCGTAACCTTATGCGCCGCATCGACTATGGAAAAGTCGGTACAGGCTGAAATCAAGGATATGACCAAGACGGATGCGGCTAAGACGGTTGGTAAAATCGTTGCAAGCCGTGCGGCGGAAAAGGGTATTACCGCTGTCGTATTCGACAGAGGCGGCTACCTCTACACCGGCAGGGTTCAGGCCCTTGCCGACGGCGCAAGAGAGGGAGGACTTAA
>JBJFAF010000015.1:0-1539 GCA_051887755.1 Candidatus Coproplasma sp. | reverse complement strand
CTCCCCCTGTTTGTAAATTTACCGATACAGGTCGTAAAATTATAATGGAAGAATTCTTAACCGTAGCAAAAATAGTAAAACCTCAGGGAATAAGGGGTGAAGTTAAGGTCATCGCGATGACGGACAGCGTAGAGGACTTATGTGAGTTCACTAAGGTATATATAGGGGGTAATCCCTATAAAATGCTCAACGTCCGCCCCTGCGGCGGCGACTGCGCCATTGTCGCTTTGGCCGGCGTCTGCGACAGAAATGCGGCAGAGCTTTTAAGAGGATTTAACGTAGAGGCGAAGAGGGACGACGCCCCCGCCCTGCCCGAAGGCAGATTTTATATCACCGACGTCATCGGTTGTAAGGCCGTATACGAGGACGGAACGGAGATAGGCACCGTCTTGAGCATCACCCCCGCCAGGTCGGACGTATACGAGGTGGAAAAGCCTGACGGAAGCCATCTCACCTTCCCTGCGGCAGAGGGCGTTATCGAGGATATCGATATTGAAGGCGGCAAAATAACCTTAAATAAAAAACGCCTTGCCCAAGTGGGGTTGGAGAGTAAATGAAAATAACCATCTTAACCCTCTTTCCCGACATGTTCGAGCCGCTTAAGCGGAGCATTATCGGGCGCGCCTGCGAAGAGGAAAAATTACAGATAGAGATAGTAAACATACGCGACTATTCTCAAGATAAGCACTTGAAGTGCGACGACTACCCCTTTGGCGGCGGCGCGGGTATGGTGATGATGCCCCAGCCCATCGTAAGCTGTATCGAGGCGGTCGACCCCGACCACAAGGCGCTGAGGCTTTTCACCTCTCCCAAGGGGCAGACGCTTAGCCAGAGCAAGGTGGCCGAGCTGTCCTCGCAGGAAAACCTGTTGATATTATGCGGTCATTACGAGGGTGTCGACCAGAGGGTTCTCGACGGCTATATAGACGAGGAGATATCGATCGGCGACTACGTATTGACGGGGGGAGAGCTGCCTGCAATGGTTATATGCGACTGCGTTGCCCGCTACGTCGACGGGGTTATTTCCTCCGCGTCGCTCATCGACGAGAGCTTTTCGGACGGACTTTTAGAGTACCCGCAGTACACTCGCCCCGCCATATTCAGGGGGGTAAGCGTGCCAGAGGTGTTGCTTTCGGGCAATCACGCGATGATAGACAAGTGGAGAAGGGAGCAGAGCCTGAAAATTACGGCTGAGCGCAGACCCGACTTATTAAAGGGCAAGGATATTTAAAAAAGGAGGTGGGGCATATGAAGCATTTACAGTGGTTTCCGGGGCATATGACCAAGGCAATGAGAATGATGGAGGACAACGTTAAGCTCTGCGACGGCATTATCTACGTGCTGGACGCCAGATGCCCTGCCTCGTCGTTTAACCCCAAGTTAAAGAAAATGTTCGCCTCCAAACCCGTCTTATACGTCTTAAACAAGAGCGATTTGGCCGACGGGAAGGCGGAGAGTATTGCAACTTTTATCCGCAACAGCGGTTCGCCGTGCGTAAAAATTAATGCGGCGGACAACCGTTCAAAGAGGGATATATGC
>JBJFAF010000014.1:0-1543 GCA_051887755.1 Candidatus Coproplasma sp. | reverse complement strand
ACGCAGACTTGAGGAGATAGAGGGTGAGCTTAAAATTCTCCTTCTGCCCAAGGATAAGAACGACGACAGAAACTGCATTATGGAGATAAGAGGCGGCGCAGGCGGAGAGGAAGCTGCTCTGTTTGCAGCTGAGCTCTACCAGATGTACCTGCACTACTGCGAACACCACCGCCTTAAAGTCGAAGTCGTGGACGAAAACGCAACCGAGCTGGGCGGTATCAAGGAGATAGTTTTAAACATTACGGGCAAGGACGCCTACAAACAGCTGAAGTTTGAAAGCGGTGTGCACCGTGTGCAGAGGGTGCCCGAAACCGAATCGCAGGGCAGGGTACACACCTCCACCGCAACCGTTGCGGTCATGCCCGAGGCGGAGGACGTCGAAGTCGAAATCCGTGACGAGGACGTCAGGGTGGACGTCTACCGTTCTTCAGGCGCAGGCGGACAGAAGGTAAATAAGACTGAGACGGCGATAAGGCTTACGCACTTTCCCACGGGCATAGTCGTAACCTGCCAGGACGAGAGAAGTCAGCTTAAAAATAAGGACAAGGCGTTCAAGGTCCTGCGCTCCAGGCTGTACGATTATTACAACGGCTTAAACCGCTCCGAGCAGGACGCCCAGCGTAAATCGCTCGTCGGCAGGGGAGACAGGTCGGAACGTATCCGTACCTACAACTTCCCCCAGGGCAGGGTGACCGACCATAGAATCGGGCTTTCCCTCTTCTCCATCGACGCCTTTATGATGGGTGAGATTGACGAGATGGTCGAGGCCTTGACCATTGCCGAGAGGGAGAGAATGCTGGCCGGCGAGGACGATTAATCTTCTCTTCGTATATACTTCGCAATAGTTCGTCGCCTTTACGTTTTGGCTCAGTCATTTACGTTTTAGTAAACTTCTGTCGCAAAGCCGCAGGCTCCTGCTCTTGCTCGTATCTACAAAGAGAGACGGGTTTGGCTTGGTTCCAAAATAAGGTAAAAAATTATGAAACATAATCAGTCGGCTGAAGATTATTTAGAGACAATACTCCTGCTCTCCAAGGAGCTGGAGGACGTGCACCAGATAGAGATTGCCCGCAAGATGGGCGTATCTCAGCCTGCGGTGCAAAAGGCGTTGCGCGCGTTGAAGACGAAGGAATATATCGTCACGGACGGACTGCATATCCGCCTGACCGAGCAGGGCAAGGAGTACGCTGAAAGCGTCTATCACAGGCACGTCATTATACGTTTGTTTTTAACTCTGCACGGGGTGGAGTATGCTGTTGCGGACGCCGACGCATGCGAGATTGAGCATTGCATTTCCAAGCAGACCTTCGAGGCGATGGAGAGGTATGTGAACGAGAATAAGGAATAGAAAAGAATTATAGTCTGCGCCCCGCACGGGTTTCCCCGTGCGGGGCGCAAACTATAATTAAAGAATAGAGAATAGAGAATAAATAACAAAGAATAAACAAGGTCGAAGTATGCCCCGCACGGGTTTCCCCGTGCGGGGCGTTTATATTGTGAAACGATAACCACTCGCTGAGCGAGTGGATAAAAAGCTTAAGCT
>JBJFAF010000013.1:0-1547 GCA_051887755.1 Candidatus Coproplasma sp. | reverse complement strand
TATACTTATGCGTTTGCAAATTCTAAAATTGCGCTCTTCGATAGTGTTCAGGGTGCTGAAATTGAATTTAACGCAAGCGCGTCGGACAATAGAGAAAAGCTTATTGCAAAGTATGCAGACGAAAACTCCGACCCTGTCAATGCGGCTAAGGGCGGTTACGTTGATAATATTATAGAGCCTGCGTTCGTACGGCAGTACGTTATTGCATCTTTGCAGATGCTCATTGAGTGAGGCAGACTATGCTGAACAATTTATTAGCGATAGTACAAGGCGACGGTAGCAGTTGGGCAGGCCAAACTCAATCGCCCAACAATTACTACTTTGATAACTGGGGCGAACCGTTTTTATACGCTTTAATCGGTTTTTTAGTTGTCTTTGCCGGTATTCTTATTATAATCTTCACGATTTGGCTTGTGGGTTTATTAATGAAAAAAACCAACAACCTTGAGTTTTTAGGCAAAGGCAAAAAGAAGAAGGCTACGGTTGTTGAAAGTAAGCCTGAGGCGCCTCAGGCTGCGACCGCCGCGGACGACGGTGAAATTCCTGACGAGGTCAAGGCAGCAATCATTGCGGCAATTATGGCTTATTACGAAGAAAAACAGGAAAAGTGTGATTTTACGGTAAAGAGAATTAAGAGAATTTAAGGAGTCATTATGAGAAATTTTGTTGTTACCATAGACGGTAAAAGCTATTCTGTAGGTGTAGAAGAAGTAGGCGAAAGCGCAGGCGAAGTTCAAATTATCGCACCCGCCAAGCAGAGTGCGCCCGTTGCGGCGCCCGTAGCAGCTGCGCCCGCTAACGGCGAAAAGGTTCTTTCGCCCTTCCCTGGACTTATCAAAAACGTGCTCGTAAACAACGGCGACACCGTTAAAAAGGACCAGCCCATCATCGTACTCGAGGCTATGAAGATGGACAACGATATTACTGCACCCTGCGACGGTAAAGTTACCATTCAGGTCAATAAGGGCGCAAACGTAGAGACCAACGCAGTTCTTGCGGTTATCGGTTAATCGGAGGGCGCAATGCTGACTTCATTACTTGAAAGCAGCAGCAACATGGGTCAAATCTTCGTAAACCTCTTTAACGATATGGGCTTTATGAAGGGAGAATGGCAGAACTACGTTATGCTTTTAATCTCCTTCATACTTATGTACCTTGCAATCGTTAAGAAGTTTGAACCTATGCTGTTGTTGCCAATAGCGTTTGGTATGTTCTTAATTAACCTACCCGGCGCAGAGGCTGAACTTTGGGGAACTCACCCGGTTGAGACCTCGTTAGAGCTTGGCGTATTCGGCAATTATGAAAATATAGCCGTCTATGCTTCAAACGGAACACAAGTTTTCATCAGGGCGAATTATATAGTCGGTAACGACGTTACTTATTATGCGACGTACGCAGATTTAGTCGGCGGAAATGCACTGACTATGGGTTACGCTCAGTTTATGAACACCTATTCGCTTCAGGGCTTTATTCAGTGCGACGTGGTAGAGGGCGTTACCAAATTCCACGAGGTGTTCGATTATTCGTATGTACTTAACGAGAGCTAC
>JBJFAF010000012.1:0-6338 GCA_051887755.1 Candidatus Coproplasma sp. | reverse complement strand
AGGAGTTTACTTATGCGTAAATGACTGAGCCAAAACGTAAAGGCGACGAACTATTACGAAGCATATTTACAAAGCGTAAATTAAAAGTGAAAAGTTACTTACCTACGCAGAATTTGGCAAACACGGTATTAATCACCTCTTCGTCTGCTGTCTTGCCCGTGACTTCGCCGAGAATTTGCCAAGCCTCCCTAATATCCATCGAGATTAAATCTAAGGGGAAAACGCCGATTGCGTCTATTGCCGATTGCAATCTTTCGCCCGCACGTTTAAAGGCGTTGAAGTGCCGCTCTTCGATTAAATACGCACCCTCGAGCGTCTGACCACCGCTCGCCTTTTTTGCCATAGCACTTTTCAACTCGTCAATCCCCTCGCCTGAAAGCGTGGAAATTGCCACGTCGAAGTTCCCGAAAGGTTTGACTAAATCCGTCTTGGAAAACACCTTGATAAGCCTTTCTTCCTCTACCCCGTCTGCGGCTGAAAAGTCGCCGTCTTCGGATACGCAGACGACTAAGTCCGCCGTCTTTAAAGCACGTTTAGCCCTGTCTATTCCCATATCCTCCAACATATCCGCACCCTCTCTTATGCCTGCGGTGTCGGTCAGGTTGTATTTTACGCCGTCTATAGTTATTGTGCCTTCGACCACGTCCCTCGTAGTACCCGCAATCGAGGAGACGATTGCCTTTTCGTACCCCAAAAGGGAATTTAAAAGCGACGACTTGCCCACGTTTGGCGAACCGCAGATTGTGACGAGAACGCCGTTTTTAATGAGCTTGCCAACCGTATAAGTGTCCATTATAGATTTGATTTTATTTAAAATTTCGGTTAAATCTTCCTTTAGGGAGGAGAGTTCCGTTTCCTCTATGCCCTCTTCAGGGTAATCGGTGTCGGCGGCAATCTGCGCTAAAAGGTCGGTTAAAACGGTCTGTAACTTTTCGACGTCTAAAGTAAGCTTTTCGGCGTACATCATACTGCCGGCACGAATTTCGGCAAGGCTTTCTGCGTTAATCATATCTATCATACCCTCTGCGGAAGAGAGCGACAGCTTGCCGTTTACGAACGCCCGTTTAGTGAATTCGCCCCTGCCTGCAAGGGTTGCGCCTGCGTTGAGCACGGCGGATAGCACCCCGTGCGAAATGCGTTCTCCGCCGTGACAGTGTAGTTCTATCACGTCCTCGCCCGTGAACGATTTGGGCGCTTTGAAATATACGCACATACCGAAGTCGGAAAAGCCTTCGCATATTATTTTGCCCGTGTACATCTTTGCGGGCGTGAAATTTTTTACGGCAATATTTGCGGCGGGGGTAAACACCCTTTCCGCAACGGCTATCGCCGAAGGACCGCTAACCCTTATTATCGCTACGCCGCCCGTACCTGCGGGGGTGGCGATTGCGGCTATCGTATCGTTATTCATAAATCAAAATTCGTATAAGTTTTACTTATATTATTATACCATACGCACTTGACTTTTTGCAATAAAAAGGCGGGGCATAATCGCCCCGCTTGAAAAAAAATTTTTATTTTCTCATAGGTTATTTCAAATCGCCGAAAGGGTCGTCGTCCGAAGGAGAAGATTTCTTTTCCGTCGCCTGTTCGCCCAAGCCTCCGAAAGGGTCCTCGGGCTTGGTTGCCTGACCCTGCCCTGCTCCGTTGTTATAGCCGCCATTGTTATAGCCGCCGTTATAACCGCCGCCATTGTTGTAGCCGCCGCTGTTGCGCATATACTGCTGATAGGCGTCGTATTGGCGTTTCTGCATCTCACGCATATACTCGACGTAGTTAGACGCCTTGTTGTTTTTAATACAGACCATAAATATCGCCTTTATGGGGAAGAGCACGGAGAATATGGTAAAAATCATATAATTTCTAGGCGAATAAGTACGGAAGAAGGACGAAAGAACGAATACCGAAAGGATGATATAAACCAAATCTATAATCGAGAGGAAATAGTTGTTGGTATAGTTAAACGTCCACCACGCCCAATTGAGCGACGCAGGGAGGTTTTCCACCTCGTACTTGCCCGTAAATAACGTACCTACCAACTCGCCTGCGGTGTTGTAGAAAGGCTCGGGCACAGCCTTGATATATGGCGTACTGAAGAGCTCTATTACGGCGACTGCGTATACTATTCCGAGCGCAACGCCCAAAGTCTCCACTATAGCAAGAGCGAGCGAAAAGTACTTAGTCTTTACGTTAAACGTCTTATTCTTTTCTGACAGCACGCCGATATAGTAAGTATTGACTATCGGCACGAACGCCATCCACCTGTGTTTAAAACCGTTGTTTTTAGCAATCGAATTTAGGGCGACAGTCTCTAATGAGAACAGAGCCAAAAAGGCAACGCCGCCTGCTATCAACGCAACCCAGTAGTAGGTATAATAAGGGTCGTTAGTGATTACTGCCGATAACGATTGAGCTATATTAGCAAATTCAAAAAACTCCATATTCCCGTCCTGCGCACAGCGCTTTTTATATTATAGTGCGAAATATTTTATATTAGTATTGTAAAGACACGAAAAAAATCGTGTGAAAAGCAGGTAAAATTTTTATTTAAACAGCTTACAGCCGTAATCCACGTCAATCAGGCACAGCCCGTGCGGCGGCATAGTCTTGCCGACTAAGGCTCGGTTGCCCGTAGAAAGGGACGAAAGAACTCTCTCTTTATCTATTTTTCCGTATGCGTACCACAGGCAAGTGCCGACGAGAGTGCGAACCATATTGTACAAAAAACCATTTCCGCAGACGGTGAATTTAATCTCCCCGTCCGCCTCCTCCACGTTAAAAGAGTGAACCGTCCTTACCGTCGTTTTTACCTGAGAGCCTGCCGCACAGTATGCGGCAAAGTCGTGCTCGCCTATAAAGAGCGAGGCGCACTCCTTCAATTTTTGCATATCGGGCGCAATCTTTATAAAAACCGAATATCTGTCCTTTAAAGGGTTGCGGCGGGGGGAAGAATAGACGCTGTAGCAATACGTCTTTTTCTTTGCCGAACGGTTGGAATCGAACCCCTCAGGGGCGATTGCAGAGGCGAGCACGGACACGTCCTGCGGGAGGTAGAAATTGAGGGCGTCGGCTACTTTTGCCCCCTCTATATCCCTTGACAAATCGACGTGGCACACCTGAGATAGAGCGTGAACGCCGGAGTCCGTTCTGCCGCTTGCGTTGACGTAGGCGTTTTCACCGAAGGCTTTAAAAACCGCCGAATTGAGCTCCTCCTGTACCGTCCTGCCGTTGGGCTGAACCTGCCAACCGCAGAAATCCGTTCCGTCGTAAGCGACCTTTAAAACGTATCTCATTTTATCACCACATAGGGATAAATTTCAGGGCAGATATTATAGCCGTAGATGTTTAATAAAATCACGCCCGCAATAAGCAAGCCGCCGAACAATGTGGCGACCGCATCACGCCAAGTAAAGGATAATTTTTTATACTTCGTCCTCTTTTCACCGCAGGAATAGCAACGTGCGTCCATTGCGTCTCCCAGCTCTTCCGCACGGCGGAATGCACTAAGTAAAAGGGGAATAAGCACGGGAATTATCGCCTTTACCTTCTTGAAAATATTCCTCGTTTCAAAATCTGCGCCCCTCGCCTTCTGTGCCGAAATTATTCTGTTGGTTTCGTCAATAAGCGTGGGAATAAACCTTAACGCAATCGACATTATAAGTGCGAGGACGTGCACGGGGATTTTTATAAGCGTTAGGGGAAAGAGCAGACTTTCAAGCCCATCGCAGAGGTTTACGGGCGTAGTCGTCAAGGTTAAGACGGCTGACGCCATAACCAAAAAGAACAGCCTGAAGGTTAGAAAAACTGCGAAAATCACGCCCTCCAAATAGATACGAATTATCCACCATTCCACCAAAAGCTTTTCTCCGCCGTGGAAGAAGATATTCAAAATCGACGTGAACAGCAATATGAAAATAACGCCCTTGACCGAACGGAGTACCGAGCGAAAAGGAACTCTCGCCGCAATTATCGCCGCTAAGAGCAAAAGCCCGCACAACGCCAAAGAATAGAAGGAATCGGCGACGAATATCATTACGATATAGGCGATTAATAATAAGAGCTTTACCCTCGGGTCGAGCCTGTGAACGAAAGACTGCGTGGGGTAATATTGACCGAAGGTTACGTCGTTAAGCATCGGCAACACCCCCTTTAAGTGCGGCGGCTACCGCCTTTGAAAAGCCCTTGGAAGTATAATCGCAGTCGATATTAAGCCCGTCGTCTTCAAGCAATTTGCATATTTTTGCAGTTAAAGGCACGTCCAAACCGAGCGCTTTAAGCTCTTCGTACCTTTTGAACAGCTTTGCCGGAGGTGCGCAGTCGAAGAGCGTGCCGTCCGATAGCACGGCGCAGAGAGTACAGTTTTCGGCAATCTCGTCCATATCGTGCGAAACGATTATTACCGTCTTGCACCACTCCCTGTGCAGCTTATGCAAAAGCTGCATTATATCCTTTTTGCCGAGAGGATCAAGCCCTGCGGCAGGCTCGTCCAAAATTAAAATTTTGGGTTTCGTGACTATTACGCCTGCAATTGCAACCCTGCGCTTTTGACCGCCCGAAAGCTCGAACGGGGACTTTTCCTTGACCTCTTCGTAGTTAAGCCCTACAGCCTCTAAGCTCTCCTTAACCGCCTGCTCGCACTCCTCGTCAGTGACGCCCTTTTTAAAGTTTTTAAGCCCGAACGCAACGTCCGCAAAGACCGTTTCGGCAAAGAGCTGATATTCGGGGTACTGGAACACCATACCCACGTCGCTGCGCAACGCACGCCAGTCGCACTTTTTATCCGAAAGGTCGTACTTACCTATTTTAATTTCAGGTTGAGGGGGCGGACATTCCCCCTTTTTGACCTTGGGTTTTTTATATTTTTTTGTTGCCTGAGGCAACTTTATAAGCGCATTAAGGTGCTGAACGAGTGTAGATTTACCGCTCCCCGTATGACCGATTACGCCGAAAAATTCACCTTCGGGAATGGTAAGGTTTACACCCTTTAATGCGTGTGCTGCAAAGGGCGATTTTGCCGAATAGGTATACGAAAGGTTGGATATTTTTATATCCCATTCGTTGCCCTCCGATTGAATTACCCCCTCCATATCTACCGACGAACGGGGATTAAAGCCGTTTTTTGCGGCAACCGCTTTTATCTCGTCGGCAAGCTCCTCGGCACGAAGGCAATCGGCAAGTTCAACGCCGTCCTCCTTGACGGAACGGCAGATTGAAAGTATTTCGGGCAGGCAAAGATTAAAGGTTTCGAGTTCATCGCCCCTTTTAAATATCTCGTCGGGTGCGCCGTCGGAGACGATTTCGCCCCTGTTCATAATCACTGCGCGGCTTGCGAGCAGAGCCTCCTCCATAAAGTGGGTAATCAAGATGACAGTCATACCCTCTTCCCTATTCAATCTTGCGGCGACCTCGCAGATTTCCGCCCTGCCTTTAGGGTCTAACATCGCCGTGCTCTCGTCCAACACGAGCACGTCGGGCTTGACGGCAAGCACGCCTGCGACGGCTATTCTCTGCTTTTGTCCGCCGGATAGTCGGGAAGGGGTTGCGTGGCGGTATTTTTCCATACCGACGGCAGATAGTGCCCAGTCTATTCTCCTGCCTATTTCTTCACGGGGGACGCCTAAATTTTCAGGACCGAAAGCGACGTCATCCTCCACGATAGACGCAACGGTCTGGTTGTCGGGGTTTTGGAATACGACGCCAGCATGCCGACGCACTTCGTTTACGCCGTCCTTATCGGCAGGGTCAAAGCCCCACACCGTCACCTTGCCCGCATCTGCGGTCAATAAGCCGCAAATGAGCTTTGCAAGCGTAGATTTACCGCTCCCGTTGTGACCGAGCACGGCTAAGAATTCTCCTCTTTTAACCTCTAAAGAGACGCCGTTCAACGCTTTTGGTGCGTCCTCTTCGTATGAAAAGCTGACGTTATTGAGCCGCAACGCAAACTCGGGCAGGGGCAAAGCCGCCTGCTGAGATTTTTTTTCGGTATTATTTTCAATTGAGTTTTTCGTTGCCTTCTTTTTCATAATCTTTAAAATTATATCAAATACCGAAAAAATTAACAACAATTTTTCAACGACTTATTTAGAAAGTAAGATAAAAATTTGGTGAACGTTCCGATAAGACAATTTTAACGATTTTTTTAAATTTTACGCCGTTAAACGATAAGAATTTTGTGACGACTATTGACTTTTAAACCGAGGTGTTTTATAATACTATAGGTGTTGTAGATACAACGCTGAGAATATTTAATTTTAAGGAAAATATTAATACGGAGGTTTTTTTTAATGAAAAAATTGACTATCGACGGTAATACCGCCGCCAGCCACGTTGCCTACGCC
>JBJFAF010000011.1:0-6402 GCA_051887755.1 Candidatus Coproplasma sp. | reverse complement strand
TAGATGCTCTTTAACCTCTCGCCGCCGAACCTCTTTGCAAGCTCGTCTTCAAGCGAGATGAAGAACACCGACGCACCTACGTCGCCCTGACGGCCTGCACGGCCACGGAGCTGGTTGTCGATACGGCGGGAATCGTGGCGCTCTGTACCTAATATGCACAAGCCGCCCGCCTCTATAACCTTTTCCTTTTCGGCGTCCGTTTCCGCCTTGAACTTTGCATAGAGCTCGGCATAGCGTGCCCTCGCCTTTTGTTCGTCCTCGGTGAACTCCCTATCTGCATAGGAGAGCGCAACCTCTATCATATCGTGGTCGAAGCCCTCCTCTCTCATACGCTTTTTGGAGAGGTATTCGGGGTTGCCGCCGAGCAGAATATCCGTACCACGGCCTGCCATGTTGGTTGCAATTGTCACCGCACCGTACCTGCCTGCCTGAGCGACGATTTCTGCCTCTCGCTCGTGGTTTTTTGCGTTTAAGATGTTGTGCTTAATGCCGTTGCGCAGTAACAGCCTTGAAATTTCTTCCGACCTGTCTACGGTTACGGTACCGATTAGAACGGGCTGACCCTTCTCGTGACGGGCGACGACCTCTTCTACGATTGCCTTTTTCTTGCTCTCAACCGTTGCGAAGATTACGTCGGGTTCGTCTATACGCTGAATGGGTCTGTTGGTGGGAATTACGACTACGTCCAAATTGTAAATTGTTCTAAATTCCGCCTCTTCCGTCTTTGCCGTACCAGTCATACCAGAGAGCTTTTTATACAGCCTGAAGTAGTTCTGGAAGGTAACCGTTGCCTGAGTTTTATTTTCCTCTCTTATTTTAACGTGCTCTTTAGCCTCGATTGCCTGATGAAGCCCGTCCGAATAACGCCTGCCCACCATAAGACGACCCGTAAATTCGTCTACTATCATAATCTCGCCGTCGGCAGTTACGATGTAGTTTTCGTCCCTTGCAAACAGCTCGTGCGCCTTTAACGCCTGCTGAATGTGGTGGTTGAGCTCGGCGTTTTCTATATCGCCTAAGTTTTTAATGCCGAAGAATTTTTCCGCCTTAGCCGCACCCCTTTCGGTGATGGTGACCGACTTATCCCTACGGTCGATGATATAATCCCAAGTCTCCATATCCTTGCGGATAGCCTCTAACTTGCGGTTAATCTCCTCTTCCTCTTCGGTGAGCTGTTGATTTTTCTTCTTTTTAACGGGGGCTTTGCTCTCCGCCTCCTTCTTGTCGTCGTCGAAACCGCCGTGCAAGTTGCGGACGAACCTGTCCACCTGCTCGTAGAGCTTAGAGCTCTCGCCGCCCCTGCCCGAAATAATCAAGGGGGTACGAGCCTCGTCGATTAAAATGGAGTCGACTTCGTCGATGATACAGAAGTTAAGCTCCCTCTGAACCATTGCGGAGAGGGAATTTTTAAGGTTGTCACGAAGGTAGTCGAAGCCGAGCTCGTTATTAGTTGCGTAGATTATATCGCACTGATAAGCCTTTTTCTTCGCCTCGTCGTCCATACCGGGGACGACCACACCGACGGTCAAGCCCATAAACTTATGAACCTTACCCATCCACTCTGCGTCACGCTTAGCAAGGTAGTCGTTGACGGTTACGATATGAACGCCCTTACCCGTGAGTGCGTTTAAGTATGCAGGCAAAGTCGATACGAGGGTTTTACCTTCGCCCGTCCTCATCTCTGCAATACGACCTTGGTGAAGGCAGATACCGCCGATAATCTGAACGTGGAAGTGTTTCATTTTAAGCACTCGCCAGCTTGCCTCTCTTAATGCGGCAAATGCGTCGAACATTATATCGTCTAACGTCTCGCCGTTTGCAAGCCGCTGCTTTAAAATACCCGTCTGATTTTTAAGTTCCTCGTCGCTCATTTTTTGATAAACAGGCTCTAACTCTTCTACTTTGTTTGCAAGTTTATCGAGCTTTTTAACCGCTTTACGGCTGTCGGCGTTGGATAAAAAATTCAAAAGTCCCATTAGTCTCTCCGATAACGATTACTTGACTGTCAAATATATCGATTAATTATATTAGTCTATTCTATATTATACTATATTTAAAATGCTATGTAAAAGCTTTTTTTAAAAAATTTCCAAGAATTTGGAATAAAAAAACGAGAATTTTAGACAAAAAAGGACGAGTGGTTAACTCGCCCTTTATACTTCGTATAAATTTTTCTATTCGTTTATATCCGTGAACGCAAATTTATCCACGTCGAACAGCCCCGTGTCCAACAGCTTTATGTGCGGAATTACCGCAAGCGAGAGGAACGCAAGCGACATAAACGCCTCCTGTTCCCTGTCCACACCCATCGAATACGCACGCTCTATAAGCTCTTTACTGTCCCTTTGCAGACTTTCCGCATCCCTTGAGGACATTAGCCCGCCTATATCTAAAGCGACCGAATATACCTTGCCCGACTTTTTATCGGCGATGACCATACCGCCGCCTATCCTTTTCAGCTCGTTTGCGGCAATCGCCATACTTTCGTTGTCGTCGCCGAGCAGAATAATATTGTGCGAATCGTGGGCAATCGTTATGCCCATAGCTCCGTCCTTAAAGCCGTAGCCTTTTAAAAGCCCTTTGCCTATATTGCCCGTGTACTTGTGCCTTTCGACGACGGCTAACTTAAGCACGTCCGTACCGACTATATCCACGTCGCCGTCCCTGCTCCTAATTTCCATAACCTCGCACCCCGTCACCACGTTGCCGGGGAGTATGGTCATAACCTTTGCCCTATCCCCCTTTAATGCGAGGATAAAGTCTTCCGCCTTGAGCTTATTGACGTGAACGGTATTTAAAACCTCGGCGGGCAGATACCGTTTGGAGGTATCGAAGAGCGCTTTTCCGTCTTTAGCGACCAACTTTCCGTCCTTAAAGACGTATTTGGCGTTGAAATTTTCAAGCCCGTCTACGACGACGAGGTCGGCAAAATAGTAGGGTGCGATTGCGCCCCTGTACTTTAGATTATAGCACTCCGCCGCATTCAAAGTGGCGATAGTTACCGCCCAGACGGGGTTTAACCCGCCAGCGACGACCTTTCTTAACGCATCGTCGATATGCCCCTTTTCCTTTAAGTCGGCGGCGTGCCTGTCGTCCGTACACATTAAGAACCTGCGCATATTGCTTGCCGTAACCGCCTTAGAATTAGATACGATATTGCGCGTTGAAGAGCCGTGGCGAAGATGAACGTACATACCTTTAGAAATCTTCTCCTCTATCTCTTCCACGCTTACGCACTCGTGGTCGGTGGAAATTCCTCCGCAGAGGTACGCATTAAGAGCATTACCGCATACGGAGGGGGCGTGCCCGTCGATAATCTTATTTGCGTCGTGCGCAGACTGCAACTTCTCCAATACGTCGGGGTCGGCGTTAATTACCCCCGGGAAGTTCATAAACTCGCCCAAACCGTTGATAAAACAATCCGATATGCGTTGCCTTATATCCCTGCCCGTTAAGGTTGCGCCGCTCGTTTCAAACGGGGTCGCAGGCACGCAGGAGGGCAGTTGAACCTTTACGTCCAACGGCACGTTTTTCGACGCCTTTGCAATGTATTCCGCACCCGCCATACCGCACACGTTGGTTATTTCGTGTGGGTCGGCAATAATCGTGGTCGTGCCCCTCGGAACGATTAGAGAGGCGAACTCTTCGGGCGAGAGCTGACTGCTTTCAATATGCACATGTGCGTCGATATAGCCCGGCAAAACGGTCAGCCCCGTAACGTCGTATTCATGCTTGCCGCTATACGACCCGACGCCTACGATTTTATCGCCGACTATACCTATATCGCCCTTTTTCACGTCGCCCGAAAACACGTCTAAATATTGCGCATTTTTAAGCACGACGTCACATTCAGTGCGGCATATTGCCGCATCAATCAAAGCTTTCAGCATATTTGCCACCCGTAATTTTATTTGATTTTGCGTTTAAAACTTAAGCTGCATACCGCCGTCGTAGTCGCTGCGGTACTTAAGCGCAACTGCACCCGTAACGAGCGAAGCGTTAGACAGCGCCTTACCCTTGGAGGGTCGGGGTTCAATCGTAATGTTTTCGGTGTCTATTTCCTCTACGGAATTATCCGAGCGCAAAATTGCCACCTTATAGGGAATCGTCACATAGTCGGCAAAGAGAACTTTCGACTTGCCGTCGACTATCATCATACCCTTTCTGCCCCTGCCTATGGGGTTGAACAGCGAGGCAATGACCTTTTTGATACAGCCTTGGTCGGAGAGTATGATAATTTCGCCCTCGCCGTAGAATTGAGTTGCGAATATAACTTCGTCGCCGTCGTTAAGAAGCATACCCCTTACGCCTGCCGTCACCCTGCCCTGTACGGGGACGTCGTCCTTATCGGCGTTGAGGCATATGCCCTCCCTTGAGATAAAGCACATCGTGCTCTGCATATCGGGGTCGTACTGCTCTACGTTCAACAGCTCGTCGCCCGTCTTTAACTTGATTGCGGGGAAGACGGAGCGGGCAACCGAATACTCCGCCCATTCCGTGCGCTTGACCGTGCCCTGCTTGGTAAAGAACAGCAGTTCGCCCTGCGGCATTTCCTCGCCGACGGGGAAGATTTTGACGGGCTTTTCTCCACGCAAAGCTGCGTCGTAAAATTCCTTTAGCTTTATGCCTACTCCGCCCATACCCGACGCTTCGAATTGATTTAAGTCCACCCTTACGCAGTTGCCGTAGTTGGTAAAGATAAGCGCCGCCCCGTCCGAACGGGTGACTACGGTATGCTTATACATACCGTCTCCACGGTATACGGAAGGTAAGGGCTTTTTGCACTTTTGGTCGAACTCAATCTTTTCGATAAATTTAACGTTGTCGTTGGCGGTGATTGCAAGCACCCAATCGGTTGCCGCACGCTTGATATCCTGCCTGAACACGTTGATGCTATCCACGGAGGATACGATTTGCGATTTGCGGGGGCAGGGATATTTATCGCGGATTTCACGCATTTCCTGCTTGACGATTTCCATCTGTCTTTCCCTGCTTTCAAGTATTGCCTTTAAGCGTTTAATCAGCTTTTGCAAATCGGCAAGCTCTTGTTCAAGCTTTTTTATTTCAAGCTTTGCAAGGCGGGCAAGGCGTAAGTCCAAAATCGCCTGCGCCTGAACCTGCGTCAAGCCGAACCTCTCCATAAGGCTCGTCCTTGCGGCGGCGGTCGATTCGGAAGATTTTATAATCTTAATAACCTCGTCAATGTTATGAACGCCGATTATAAGCCCTTCTAAGATGTGGCAACGAGCCTCCGCCTCCTTTAAGTCGAACTTAGTGCGCCTTATAACGACCTGCCTTTGGTAGGAGACATAGTATTTCAAAATGTCCAACAGCCCGAGCTGTCTGGGCTTACCGCCTGCTATAGCGACCATATTTATACCGAACGTGCACTCTAAATCGGTGTACTTGAAAAGGTACGCAAGTATAGCGTCTACGTCGGCGTCCTTTTTGCAGTAAATCACCGCCCTCATACCCGTACGGTCGGACTCGTCCACCACATCGGCAATTCCCGAGAGAATTTCCTTCTTCTCCTCCTTTAAAATCATTATCTTTCTAAGGAGGTCAGCCTTGTTGGTCTGGTAGGGGAGCTCGGTGAAGATTATTTCCTTTTTGCCGTTGTCGCCGTTTTCCACCGAATACTTTGCTCTCAGCGTTATCTTACCCCTGCCCGTTTCGTACGCCTGTTTAAGCTCGTTTTCAATGATATATGCGCCCGTAGGGAAGTCGGGACCGGGGATAATTTTCATCATCTCGTTTAACGAAATGCGGGGGTTGTCGATATATGCGCAACAGCCGTCTATAACCTCGGTCAGGTTGTGGGTGGGGATATTTGTCGCAAGCCCGACGGCAATGCCGCTCGCACCGTTTACGAGCAGGTTGGGGTATCTGCCGGGGAGAATGTCGGGCTCTAACAAGCTGTCGTCGAAGTTGAAAGAGAACGGAACGGTCTCCTTGTCCAAATCCTTTAAAAGCTCTAAAGCGAGCGGCTCTAACCTCGCCTCGGTGTACCTCATAGCAGCCGCAGAGTCGCCGTCCACCGAGCCGAAGTTGCCGTGACCGTTGACGAGCGTCATACGCATGTTGAAGTCCTGCGCCATTCTAACCATTGCGTCGTAGACCGAGCTGTCGCCGTGAGGGTGGTATTTACCCATACAGTCGCCGACTATTCTTGCCGACTTCTTGTGGGGCTTGTCGGGGGTTAAACCCATCTCCGACATCGTGTACAGTATTCGCCTTTGAACGGGTTTAAGTCCGTCCTCGACACGGGGCAATGCCCTGTCCAAAATTACGAATTCCGCATACGGCAACATCGACTGAGGCATAACCTCCTCTAAAGGGGTAGTGAAAACCTTGCCCTGTGGGATTATTTGCTGAAAACTATCGTCCTTTTTTCTTGCCATA
>JBJFAF010000010.1:0-6414 GCA_051887755.1 Candidatus Coproplasma sp. | reverse complement strand
TTCGTATATTGACGGGCGTAAAGGTTAAAAATAAATGTATGAGAACGATAATAAAAGAGTACAAGTATTATTCGGATAAGCGCTTTTCAACGCTGTCGGGTACTTTAGTATATTTTTTGTTGATGTCGGTAACGCCCTTTTTATTTTGGCTTGCGTTAATCGTCGGCGACGTCGATTTAAGCCGCTTTCTCCCCGCCGACTTATTTGAGGCGATACAGCCCGTTATGAACGCCCTGCAACAGGCGGCGGTAACTGCGACGGGTAGCGCAACGCTGATACTCTTATTGACCTCGCTTTGGTCGTCGACTAATTTTTTCTATCACTTAAGGAGGAGTGGGGAAATCATCTTTGCCCCGCACGTCAAGGCAAACGCCTTTAAACTTCGCATAAGCTCGCTTTTTGCGGTGTTTGCAATACTTTTAATAGCCGCCCTTGCCGCAGTAACGCCCTTTATCGGCGTAAGCGTTTTGGAAAATATAATGCCCCGACTTTTAGCCGAGGCAATAACGACGATATTTTTAACTATGTTCGCATATTTTGCGTCCTATTTTTTAAACGTCTTTGCGTGTCCTTATAAGCTTAGATTTAGCGAGGCGAGCGGAGGAGCTCTTTTAACGGTTATACTTTGGATACTCTTTGCGGTTGGGTTTACCATATATCTGCGCTTTTCAAATCCTCAAAGGCTGTACGGCGCAATAACAGCTATAATCGTCTTTCTACTTTGGTGTTACCTAATGGTAAATAGCCTCGTTATAGGTTTAATCTATAATTCGAAATACCTCGTAAGGCGCTCAGTACTTGATACAGCAGGCGCAAGCCAGCGCACCGGGACCTATATGGCAGGCAACGCTTAAGGACAGGGGGTCGATATATCGCAACTCGCAGTCGGGGAATGCCGCTTTAAGCTCTTCGGCAAATTTCTTCGCCTCTTCAAGGCAGTTGGTGTGCGCAACGGCAATAACCATCTTGCCCTGCTCTCTGTAAGATTTGAAACGCTCTTCAAGGTCGTTCTTCAACGCTGTAATCATAGTTTTCTTTGCGCCTGTAAGCGTTCTCTCTTTAGCATATTGGTCAAGCACTTCGCCTTGAATCTGCAACACGGGCTTAATTTTTAAAAGCGTACCGATAGCCGCAACGGCAGGGGTAAGTCTTCCGCTCTTTTTCAAAAATTTCAATGTGCTGACAGCAATATATATGGACGATATTTTAGACGTTTCGTTCAGCCAGTCGTAAACTTCTTTAGCGCTCTTGCCCTCCTCGAGCATTTTAAGCGAATCGAAGACGGTCTGTTTTTGCGTAACCGAAACCCTGTGATTGTCAAGTGCGAATACCTTACCTATAAATTCAGGCTCCGTCTCCGCCATATTCTTAATTGTAAGCGCCGTCTGCGAAAGACCGCTTGAAAGGGGCAGATAGATGATATTATCGTAAGATTTTAACAGCCTGCGGAAACGCTCGGCAACATCGTACGGGTTGGGCTGTGACGTGGCAACGGTTGCGCTGTCGTCGTTCAAGCTCTCGTAAAATTGCTCTTGAGTAAAGCCTTCTTCCTCGAAATATTGTTCCCCGTTGAGCAGGACGGGGGTGGGTTGAATTTCAATACCAAGCTCTTTTGCTCTATCTACGGTAATTCCGCAGTTGCTATCCGTTACTATAATTGTTCTCATAAGTTTCTCCCTTAAAATTACAAACTGAGTTTGCGTTTTACTTTATTAAAAATCCGTTCCATTTCAATACGGAACGGATAAATCGTTTCAATATTTAATCGTTGCGGTACAAGCCAATGCGCCGGGACCTATATGGCAGGAGACGCTGAGCGAAAGGGGGTCGATAAACGTAAGCTCTACGTCGGGGAATACGGCTTTAAGCTCTTCGGCGAATATCTTAGCCTCCTCGAAGTTTTCGGTGTGTGCAACCGATATAGTCATTTTGCCCGCCTTTCTAAGGTCTGCAAACCTCTCGTCAAAGTCCTTGATAAGCGCGTTAATCATCGTCTTTTTTGCGTCGGCAAGCTTTCTCACTTTAGCGAACTGGTCGAGCTTAAAACCTTGAATTGTAAGCACGGGTTTAATCTTCAATAGCGTACCGATTGCCGCAACGGCGGGGGTAAGCCTTCCGCCCTTTTTAAGATATTTGAGAGTATCGACCATAATGTAGATGGAGGACTGCATCTTCGTATCCATTAAATAATCTCTTATCTCTTCAGCGCTCTTGCCGTCCTTGACCATTGCAACGGCGTCCATAACCGATTGCCTTTGCGATACGGAAATGCGCTGATTGTCGATGACGTAGACCTTACCTGCAAATTCAGTCTCTGCAAGGTTTGCAAGCGTTGCGCAGGTTTGAGAAAGTCCGCTGGACATAGGGATATGGACAATCTTGTCGTAGTCCTTTAAGACTTTAGTCCAAAGCTCGCCAACGTCGTATGCGCTGGGCTGAGAGGTAGAAACCTGAGCGTCGCTCTTTAGCTTCTCATAGAATTCTTGCTGAGTTAAAGAAATATCTTCAAAATACTGTTCGCCGTCAATCAAGAAGGGCATAGGCACGACGAAAACGCCGAGCTCTTTCGCCTCGTTTTGGGTTATTCCGCTGTTGCTGTCCGTTACTATTGCGGTCTTCATAAAATATATCCTCTCATTAAAATTTATAACATTTGCTAAAAAGAACTATACGCAGAATTATATATTATTCTGCGTTTAAAGTCAATCATATTAAGCTTTTTTGTAATAGCATTAGGTTACAAAAGGGTGTATTGTTACAATTTGAGGCGTTATATCTCAGCTATTGCCTCAACCTCTACGAGGCAGCCCTTGGGAATATCTTTAACGGCAACACAGCTCCTTGCGGGGGAGGAGGTGAAGTATTTTGCATACACGGCGTTGAACGCCGCAAAGTCGGCAATGTCCGCAAGGAAACATACGGTCTTTACGACTTTATCAAGCGAAGAGCCTGCAGCTTCTAATACGGCGGCTACGTTCTTGCAGACCTGCTCGGTCTGCCCTGCAATATCCGTCGCCTCAATAGCTCCCGTTGCGGGGTTTACGGGGATTTGTCCGCTCATAAATACGACGCCGTTGAATATCTTTGCCTGAGAATAAGGTCCTATTGCCGCAGGGGCGTTAGGGGTGGATACGGTTTTCATAATTTATCTCCTAAAATGGCTTTAATCATATAATGGCTTTAATCAACAAGTTTAAAGCCGTTGTTTTTAAGCGTGTTTTTAATAAGCGCTATTTGTTCGAAGTCCTTCGTTTCAATTTGGAGTTTTAAATAACAGCCGTTAATTGCGGTGCCCTCGTTGGTCCTTTCGTGCAGTACTGCGGTTACGTTGCCGCCGCATCTTGCGATAATTTCGGAGACGCCCACGAGCTGACCGGGCTTATCCATAAGCTCAAGCGTAAGCGAGCACTGTCTTCCGCTCATAAGCAGACCTCGGTTGATAACTCTCGATAAAATGGTAACGTCTATGTTGCCGCCTGAAATCAGGCATACGACTTTTTTGCCTTTAATATCGGGAATTTTATTGAACATAACCGCCGCAAGCGATACGGCGCCCGCACCTTCTGCAATCATCTTCTGTTTTTCGATTAAGGCAAGAATTGCGGCGGAAACCATATCGTCGGTTACCGAGACGATTTTGTCAACGTATTTGGAGCAGAGGTCAAAGGTAAGCTTGCCGGGCTCTTTAACCGCAATGCCGTCCGCAACGGTAGAGACGGAGGGGAGTGTTTCAATGTGCTTATGCTCAACCGGATTGAGCATAGAGGGTGCGCCGTCCGACTGAACGCCGTAGACCTTTATGTTGGGGTTAAGCGACTTGATTGCAAACGCCACGCCCGAGATAAGTCCGCCGCCGCCGATGGGTACGACGACTGCATCGGCGTCTTTAAGCTGTTCCATAATCTCAAGACCTATCGTGCCTTGACCTGCGATTACGTCCTCGTCGTCGAAAGGGTGGATAAAGGTATATCCGTTTTCGTCCTTTAATCTCTCCGCCTCGTTGTGTGCGTCGTCGTATACGCCGGGAACGAGCACGACTTCTGCGCCGTAGCTCTTCGTCGCCTCAACCTTAGAGATGGGTGCGCCGTCGGGCATACAGATAATAGACTTAATGCCGAACTTTTCGGAAGCTAAGGCAACGCCCTGAGCGTGGTTTCCCGCCGAGCAAGCGATAACGCCCTTAGCCTTTTCCTCTTCGGAGAGCTGAGATATTTTGTAGTATGCGCCCCTGACCTTGAACGAGCCCGTTATCTGCAAATTTTCCGTCTTTAAATAGACCTTTGCACCGCATTGGCTTGAGATGACGGGCGAGTAAATTATATCCGTTTCACGAATTGCGTCCTTTAAAATGTAGTGAGCGTGATACACTTTATCTAACGTAAGCATTTATTTTCCTTCTTAGACGAAACAATCTTCAAGGAAATAGCGATGGGAATAGTTTCGTCTAATTTTTTTATTCACTCAATTATAGGCAAAAGCGCATAATTTGTCAATCATTATGCGCTTGTATGTATAAATATTCATTACTTATAATTACTTTTCGACGGTTACTTTAACGAAGTCCTCTTTGCCGTGTTTGCATAAGGGGCAGATAAAATCGTCGGGCAGCTCTTCGCCCTCGTATTCGTAGCCGCAAATCGTGCAACGCCAAACCGTCTTCGTAGCCTTTTTAGGTTGCGGCTTTATCGACGAGTGGTAGTAGGCGTACGTTGCCGAAGGGTCGTCGTTAAGTTTTTTGCCGTCTACAACTTCCGCAATAAAAAGAGTGTGCGTAGGGAAGTCTACGGTGTTCACAACCTTTGCGCACATATGTGCGTTTACGCCCTCGGTTACATAATACAGCCCGTTTTCCGCCCTCTGCGCAAAGTTATACCCCGCAAATTTGTCGGTGTTTGCGCCGCTCTGAAAGCCGAACCTTTTAAACAGCTCGAAGTCTGCTTTTTCCGAAATTACGCTCACGCACAGCTCGCCCGTGCGCAAAATCATATCGTGCGTGTAATTTGCCTTGTTTACGGCAAGGGTTATAAAGTTGGGCGTCGTAGTGACCTGCTGAACGGTGTTCGTGATGCAGCCGTTGTCAAATCCGTTTTCCTTTGCCGTAACGACGAAAAGTCCGTAGGTCAAAGCCCTCATGCAAGAATTATCCATTTTATTATTTCCCCTTTTTAAATTATTTTTCGTTTATTCCGTCGCATTAAGCGGTCGTTTTTGGTTTTAATCTCTCAACTTTCTAGTGGAGGCGATATGGTGTAGAGAATCGAGGTACGCCATATCCTCGGCGGAAATTTTAAAATCTAAGTCTGTGTTGTCGAAAATGCGCTCTTTATGAGTGCTCTTAGGCAGTGGCAATACGCCCTTTTGCAGGCAGTAGCGGAGGCAGATTTTAGCAACGCTCTTTCCGTATTTTTGCGCAAGAGGGTTAAGCGTTCCGTTTTCCAAAAGCTCGCCCGTAGCGAGGGGGGAGTACGCCTCAATCAAAATCCCCTCTTTAAGGCAGTAATCGCTCACCGCCTCTTGTGTGTTGCCCACAAAATAGCGAATTTGATTGACCATAGGTTTAACGCCTGTCGCCTTGATAAGCGGCTCAATATTTTCGGGGCGGAAGTTGGAAACGCCGATAGATTTTACCTTTCCGCTATTATAAAGTTCGCAAAAAGCCTTCCAAACCTCTATATTCCCGTCGGTGCAGTCCTTGCCTACTTCCGTCCAAGGCCAGGGTGCGTGAATCAGGTATAGGTCGATATATCCCGTACCCAACGCCTTTAAGGAGCTTTCAAAGTACTGTATTGCGCCGTCGTAGCTCTTAATTTCAGCAGGCAGTTTGGTCACGACGAAAAGCTCTTCTCTTTTAACGCCACTATCTTTTATCGCCTTGCCTACGCTCTCTTCATTACCGTAGGCGTAGGCGGTATCAACGTGCCTATAGCCTGCTTCAAGCGCCCATAAAACTGAATTGTACGCCTCTTCGCCGCTCTTAGTCTGCCAAGTGCCAAAGCCGACCTTGGGAATTTTAACGCCGTTTGAAAGCGTATAAGTCTCGTTAATAATCATTTCAATCTCCTAAGCCGTCGTTGCGGATAACTTAAATAAAGTATAACATAAATACGCACGCCGTACAACCCCGTTTACAAAAAAATTTTTAATATTTTGTCGACGGCTATAAACCTATATATAGAAATATTGATAAAAATAAAACCAATATATAGGAATTTTAATAAATAATTGACATTGCACAACGGAAGTGATAAAATAGTAAAAGTAGAGGTATTTTGCTATGAAAGACAGATGGGAGCTTATGAGAGAGCTCAACTGCATAGAAATCGACGACGATGGAGAAGTCGTTGAAAACGACGAGGAGGGTACCTCTTTTATTCAGTCCGACCCGAATGCGTATATCGACGTAGACGAGGAGGA
>JBJFAF010000009.1:0-1578 GCA_051887755.1 Candidatus Coproplasma sp. | reverse complement strand
TGACGGACCCGATTTTGACGGTCACTTAATAGACTTCGACGAGGCAATGGCAAGAGGAGATATGTATAAGCCCTTTGAAACAAAGAAGCGTGAAGAGGTATGCAATCTCTTCAAAAAGGAGGTTCAGTAATATGCCTAATATGTCGCTTAAGAAAAACGCAATGCCCGTTCAGGAGCCGGACGTAAGAAACAAAAACTTCAAAGAGGTTGCTCTCGGCTACACGAAGGAACAGGCAATGGACGAGGCTACAAGATGCCTTAACTGCAAAAACAAGCCCTGCGTTGCGGGATGCCCCGTAAAGATTTACATACCCGCTTTTATCGAACAGGTAGCAAAGGGAGATTTTGAGGAAGCATACAGAATAATATCGCTCTCATCGAGCTTGCCCGCCGTATGCGGACGTGTTTGCCCGCAGGAAAATCAGTGCGAGGGTAAGTGCGTAAGAGGAATAAAGGGCGAGCCCGTTGCAATAGGAAGACTTGAGCGCTTCGTTGCCGACTGGCACAACGCAAACGCAAAGGAAAAGCCCGTAAAGCCCGAATCAAACGGACACAAGGTAGCGGTTATAGGCTCGGGTCCCTCGGGACTTACCTGCGCATCCGACCTTGCAAAGAAGGGCTATAAGGTAACCGTATTTGAGGCACTTCACCTTGCAGGCGGAGTTCTCGTCTACGGAATACCGGAGTTCCGTCTTCCCAAATCTATAGTAAGAAAAGAGATAGAGGGACTTAAAGACCTCGGTGTCGATATACAGACCAACGTAGTCGTCGGAAAGACGCTCTCGATAGACGAGCTTATGAACGAACAGGGCTTTGAGGCGGTATTTATCGGCTCCGGTGCGGGACTTCCCAAGTTTATGGGTATCCCCGGAGAAAACCTTAAAGGCGTATATTCCGCAAACGAATTTCTTACGAGAATAAATCTTATGAAGGCTTACCGTGACGAAAGCGATACTCCTATTATGCACGCAAAGCGCGTAGCCGTAGTAGGAGGCGGAAACGTCGCTATGGACGCCGCAAGATGCGCAAAGCGTCTTGGCGCGGAGGTTTATATAGTTTACAGAAGAGGTATGGAAGAGCTCCCTGCACGTAAAGAGGAAGTAGAGCATGCAGAGGAGGAGGGAATAATCTTCAAGACCCTCACCAACCCGACCGAGATACTCGGATATTTTAACCCCGACAATAAGCGCGACCCCAAAAATATGACCGTATGCGGTATGAAGTGCGTCGAGATGGAGCTTGGCGAGCCGGACGCAAGCGGACGCCGCCGCCCCGTAGAGAAGGCAGGCAGTGAGTTTGAGCTTGACGTTGACTGCGTAATAATGGCGCTCGGAACTTCACCCAACCCGCTTATAAAGTCAACCACCGAAGGACTTGAAACACAGAAGTGGGGCGGAATAATCGCCGACGAGAACGGACTTACCACCCGTGAGGGCGTTTATGCGGGAGGCGACGCCGTAACCGGTGCCGCAACCGTAATACTCGCAATGGGCGCAGGCAAGACTGCCGCCGCCGCAATAGACGAGTATATAACGAACAAAAACAAATAAACGTCATTATAAAATACAAATATCCGCC
>JBJFAF010000008.1:0-1580 GCA_051887755.1 Candidatus Coproplasma sp. | reverse complement strand
AATAAACTATCTTTTATTGCAGGTGACATATTTGAGGCTTATTTTAAGCTTGAAAATATCGATAAATCTTTAATAGAAGAAGTCGTTTTCACCTGCTCTGCAAAAGGCGTTCAGGCAACGTGTGAATATTCGGAAGATGAAGAAGCGTACTGCTTGCGCCTTGAAAGTGCAGAAACAGCCGAATTAGAAACGGGTATAGCAAATTATGACCTTACAATTAAATTTTTGGATGGTCAGAATTTTACCGCTATCTACGAAAACGCTTTAAATATTCTGCCTAAACGCAACAAGTTAAACGAGGTGTGAAATGAATGCACCTATTATTTCAGTAAAAACTTCACCCAAAGTTACGGTGCGTGTACTTGTTAAACACACTACCATACCGAACGACTACGAAAAGCTTAAAAATAAGCCGAAGATAAACGGCGTAGAGGTAAGTGGTGAATTAAGCTCTGATGAGATAAAACTACTATCCGCTATCGTGCAGGACTATCCCGAAACTTCCCTTAATGAAGTGAGCGGTCAAGTCGTTGTTTTGACTAAAAACGGTAAATCAGTTTTACCGTTCAAATCACTCATAGACTATATAAATTCTGCAAGCATAACACCCGTAGAAGTTGTGGGGGATAGCGGAGACGTCGTTAAAGAAATTAAGCCCAACACCCTCTACTCTTTCACGGGCAATTTAACCACTCTGCAAATAGCCTTTAGTGAACCCGTGCAGGGCAAAGAGAATGAGTATAAAGGGCAGTTTGTTGTGGGTTCAACTATCCCCACGGTATTATTCCCTGATACGGTTAAGTGGGTGGGGGATGAGTTCCCTGCTCTTGAAGAAAATAAAACCTACCAATTCTCTGTATTAAATAATGTGGGGGTTATAATCGGCGTATGAGTTTGTTTAGAAGAATGCTGCTTATTGCGGCGTTATTAAACGGTGGCGCACCGCTCGTAATAGACTTCAGCGATGGTGTAGTTACCCTGAATGACGAGGGTAACGGTAGAAAAATAACGATAAACGGAAGCGAGGTAATTTTAGGTGAGTAAAAATGTTATCATAGATGGCGAAACGCTTGACGGCGTTACTTCCATAAAGGCAAAGTTGGCAGGAGAGGACGGGTACGTTTCCTTTGTGGATACAAGCGATGCGACAGCAACGGCATCCGATATATCTGCAACAAAGACTGCTTATGTCGGCGGTGTTAAAATAACGGGTACGAATACAGGCGTTAAGCAAAATGACCTTGACGGGATAATTGACGGCACATTAACAAGCTTCACATTACCGAGCGGTATGGTTACTATAAAGCAGTATCGTTTTTATCAGTTTACAAGCCTTAACAATGCAAATCTCGGTGCTGTACAGACGGTGGAAACATACGCATTTTACGGTTGTACTAATACCGAATGCGTAGTACCTGATACTATTACAACCGTTGGTCAGTATGCTTTCTATAATTTTGGTAGGAATAAAACAGGGTTTGAATTTAACCCTATCAGCCCCTGCTCAATAGGCGCATACGGTTTTTACGGTGCGAGAGTTACCAAGTTATCGGGTACATTTACTTCAATTTCATCATACT
>JBJFAF010000007.1:0-6459 GCA_051887755.1 Candidatus Coproplasma sp. | reverse complement strand
TCCTTTTTAAGTTGATGTTTTTTTAATATAAATGGGTATGTGCCTTTGAAAAGATACGAGCAAGACAAGGAAGGTGCGGAAAACCTGAAGGAGTTTACTTAAGGGTAAATGACTGAAGGTTGCCACAGCCTGACACAGTATTGCGAAGTATATATGAAGAGCGCAATTTACTTTTCTAATAATATATCCATAAAGTAGGGAATCTCCCCCTGCCAGGTCGCCTCGCAGTGAGTACCGTTAGGAATTACCCTTGCCGTTACGTCCACGCCCTTGTCGCAGAGAATTTTAAAGACCTCGCCGAACAAAGCCCTCTGCGGCGAGTGGTTTTTGAACTCCTTAGAGCCGTAGTCGGTAAAAAGCCTCGTATCCTGTTTGAAGTTCGCCTTTACAATGAAGTCGGGCACCTGACCGTTCTGCACCCAAAGGCTAGGCGAAAGCGCCGCCCCTCGAGAGAAGTATTTGCCGTACTTTGAAAGCGCATACAGCGTCATAAGTCCACCCATCGAACTGCCTGCAATAAAGGTGTTATTTCTGTCGGGCAGAGTGCGGAAAGAGCTATCCACCCAAACTTTAAATTCGCCCACCAGCCAGTCCATATATTTTTTACCCCTGCCGACAACCTTCCTTCCGTGAAAGTCAAAGCTGACGGGGGAGTACTCCGAAAGGCGCATATCGCCTTTATGGTTGCACTCGACGGCGGCAATTATAATAGGAGTATCCGTATAGTCCAAATAGTCGGAAAGCCCCCAGCTTTTGCCGTAGGTCGCCTCCTCGTCCGAAAATAAGTTGTGTCCGTCGAACATATACAAGACGGGGTAGTTTTTATCCCCGTTATCGTAGCCAACGGGTAGGTATATATACGAGGTTCTTTCTTCATCGCCCGAAAGGGCAGGTATTTTTATTTTGTTGCGAATTACCATATAGATTTAAATTGAGTTAAACGGCATATACTACGGAGGCAATTAATTAAAATGCGTAGTTGCCGCATATTATCACCCCAACGTCGTTGTTTGGCGCATATTACGGGGTTAAAAAATTAAATGCGTACACCCATATATATTACATAAATACCGTTATTTGCATATATTATGGGGTTAATTCCATAAAATCACCATTAATGGCACATATTACGGGGTTAATTTCTTAGAATTTGCCGTTAAACGACGTATATTCAGGGGGCTAACCTATTAAAGAGCTTATAAACTCTTCAATATCTTCCTCAACCAAGACGGCGCAGTCGTCGTTTAAAATTTCGTGGCGGAACCCGTCGTAAAGCGTCATTGATACATTCTTACCGTACTTGCACAGCTTGTCGTAGAGCTTTATAACGCCCTTGCCGTAACCGCCGACGGGGTCGTCCTTGCCAGAAACCAAAAGTATGGGCAATTCGCTCGGCGTAGCCTTAATAGTGCTCGTTTTACACGCCTCGGTTATAATCGAGAACAAGCCGTAAAATGCGTTGCAGGTAAAGGGTACGCCGCACAGCTCGTCGGCAATATACCTATCTACGTTTTCCTCGTTTGCGCTCAGCCAGTCGTATTCCGTCCTGCCTTCGAACCTCTTGTTGTAAGAGCCGAACGCAAGGTTATTGATAAGCTTGCTCCTGTGCCGCCAGCCTTTAAATGCGGCGACCGTTCGCGTTGCAAGTTTTGCCGTGCCCGTAAGCGCACCGCTCATATAGCCCGTACCCATAATTATTGCACCCGCAAGCTCTTTGCCGAAAACTGAAATATATTTGCGGCAGAAGAACGAGCCCATAGAGTGCCCCATAACGAAATAGGGAACGCCTTGATATTTTGCACGCATAATCTCGGTGAGCGACGCAATATCCGAGAGTACGGGAGCATAGCCCTTTTGTTGTGCAAAATAGCCCATATCGTCCTTATCTTTTGCAGTCTTGCCGTGACCTAAGTGGTCCTCGGCGCAGACGGTTATACCCAGCTTTGCAAGTCTTTCGCCAATGGGTGCGTAGCGTGCGGCATACTCCGCCATTCCGTGAATAATCTGCAAAACTGCCCTGCATTCGCCTTCAGCCGCCCAAATACAGGCGTGAACATTGTTCTTTCCGTCAGACGACGGATAATAAATTTCCTGCATAATGACCTCGTAAATGCGCAATTTAGTGCATCTTTATTATATTTTAGCAATTATAGCACACGGCATAATTATTTGCAACTCATATATAGGCATTTATTAATGCGGCATAAGCTAATTATTGCCAAGCGTATACCAAAACAGTCCCCGAACAACGTATATAAAGTTCGGTTACTTTTTAGTAATTATCTTTTTTAGCCCTTTAAACAGGCGTCCGTTGCAGGCAAGCAAAAACCCGTCCGCCTGCGCCTTATTAAACCCGATAAACTGCAATAGCGAACGCAGTCGCAACCATTCGAACATCGCCGCCTTAGTAGGCTCTTTAGAGCGTTTGAAAATTTTTATTATCAACCCGAAGACCTTGGCGAACACTCCCTTGCAGTAAGAGAAATCAGCAACCTGCATATCCAAAGTCGCAGTCATACCCTTATAGGGCTTGACGGGCTGAATATCTTCGGTCAGGTGAGATGCGTAGTAGCTATCGTAGCTAATCGCCCCTTTATCGGGCAGAGCGAACGCACAGCCCTCGGGAAGATTTTCTTGAGTTATCTCCACCTCTGCGCAAAACAAGGCGTTCGTACAATCGCTGTTTAAGCTTACGGAGTAGACGCCGCCCGCAATAAAGCGTGAGTTTCCTCCGTCCCACAGCCTGAAGGCGTACCCGTCGAACGGCAAATAAACTTCTCTGCTCTCGTTCGGCTCGAGGAAAATTTTAGTAAACGCCTTTAATTCATAGGGGCTCTTTTCAAGCGAGCGTGGAGCTTTAATGTAGATTTGCGGCGTAGTAGCACCTGCCACAGTTCCCGTGTTTTTAACCGTAAAACGCACACCGCTTATATCCGCCGTGAAGTCGGAATAATCGAAAGTCGTGTAGGACAAGCCGTACCCAAAGGGATATTTAACCCCTTTTTCTAAAGCGGTATAGTATTTATAGCCGACGAAAATGCCCTCGGCGTAATCCATCTTGAGTGCGTGAGAATTATATACTTCGGCACACGGCTCGCAACCGTCGCAGGTTAGGTAGCTTTCCGCAAGCCTACCCGACGGGTTGACCTTACCCGTCAGCACGTTGACCGCCGCAGACGCCGCACTCTGACCGCCGAGGTGCGCCAAAAGCAGTGCGTTTACGCCGCTATCCCAATCGGTTAAAACGCTGCTGCCGCAACACAGCACGGCTACGACCTTTTTGTTCAGCTTTGAAAGGGCGTCTATAAGTTTAATCTGGTTTTCGTTTATCGCCAGGGTTTTTCTGTCGATACCCTCCGCCTCGCCCCACTCGTCAAGTCCGAGGCAGACAATAAGCGTATCCGCCTTGCTTGCGAGCTTGACCGCCTTGTTTAAAAGCGATTTGCCGCCCTTTCCGCCACGCTTAAAACCCCGTGAATACCCCACGAAATCGAGCTCGGAATTTTTAATTACCCCCAACATATTATCCAACGAAGTGGGATTTACCTTAGAAGAACCCGCACCTTGATAGCGGGGGTTTTGGGCAAAATCGCCGAAGAGCGCAACCCTTTCCCCGCTCTTTAAGGGCAACGTGCCGTCGTTTTTTAGAAGTACCGCACTCTGCTCCGCAACTATACGGGCAAAGTCGTTATGTGCGGCATAATCGACCTCTTTTCTCTTGATTTTCTGTGATTTTACGGCAAATTCTCGTATACGGTACACCGATTCGTCTACCGAACGCTCCTTTAACTCGCCATTTTTGACCGCCTCTATTATCTCAGACTCGGAAAGGAGGCATTGCGGCATCTCTAAATCTGCGCCTGCCTTAAGGGCGGCTACCCTATTAAAACTACCGCCCCAGTCCGAAACGACTAAGCCGTTAAAACCCCATTCCCCCCTTAATATACCTGAAATAAGCGTACAGCTTTCGTGGCAGGGTACGCCGTTTAATTTATTGTAAGAGGTCATCACTGCGCCAGCGCCGCCCTCTTTTACCGCAATTTCAAAGGCGGTTAAATAGGTTTCGCGCAGGGTCTGCTCGTCCACCCTGCTGTCGTAATACATTCTTGCGTATTCCCTGCTGTTTACGGCAAAGTGCTTTACGCAAGCTGTTACTCCCGTGCTCTGCACGCCCTTTATAAACGCCGCCGCAAGCTTACCTGAAAGATAAGCGTCCTCCGAATAATACTCGAAATTCCTGCCGCAGAGCGGACTGCGCTTGATATTCACGCCGGGACCGAGCAACATCGAAACGTTTTGGTAAGCCGCCTCTTTACCTATGTGCTCGCCCAACTTTGCGCACAAATCGACGTCGAAAGAGCAGGCAACCGCCGACGCCGTGGGAAAACAGGTTGCGGGCAGAGAACGAGAAACGCCCGTATGGTCGATGTCCTTTTTCTGCACGCGCATACCGTGCGGACCATCGGAAAGGCGTGCGGATGGCATAGCGACGTCGTTGCACTCCGCAGTAAGCCAAAAACTTCCGCCCGTGACCAGCCTTGCCTTTTGCTCTATATCAAGCTTTTTAATTCCGTCTTTAATACGCATAAAAACACCTTTTTATAAATTCTACCACCTTATTTGCACTTTTGCAATATTCAGGGGAATATAAATTATAATAATAATGAATTTTATTTATAAATACTTAATGCATATTTATAAATAAGCAACGAATTATTTTGCATAAACACAAAAATTTTTTTAATAAATTTATAAAAAATCGTTGACAAATGCGTTTTTGCGTATTATACTTTTAAACAATCAATTTAGAGCTTTAGTGCGATGAATTAAAACCGTTGATGCGAAAAGTTATGGCATTTCGTGCGCATACAGAGAAGTCGATTAGGTGAGAGCGACTGCACGCAGGATGCCAGATGGGTCGCTGAGGGCGCACGACAAAGGGGAAACCTGAGTATCGGGCGACGAGCAGGTTAGCGTAAGTAACCGAGGGATTTTCAGTCCCTTACAGAGTGCGGAAAGTTTTTTCCGAAACAAGGTGGCACCACGGATGCTTTTTATCCGTCCTTGACAACGTATATTTTTGCGTTGTCAATTTTTTTATATTTTAAATTCTCTCGGTATTTGTCAAGCCGATAGGAAAATAAAAAATTAACGGGTCAAACCCAAAGGAGAAAAAAATTATGACAAACAAAGTTCCCTACAAAATTTACCTCAACGAAGACGAGATGCCGACCCGTTGGTTGAACCTTAAGGGGTTTATGAAGGAAAAACCCGACCCCCTTATTAACCCCGGCACGGGCAAGCCCTGCACAGCAGACGAGCTTAAAGCGGTGTTCTGCGACGAGTTGGTTGCACAGGAATTAAACTCTACCGATAAATATATCGATATTCCCAAGCCCATACTCGACTTCTACAAACTGTACAGACCCAGCCCCTTAGTGCGTGCTTACGGACTTGAAAAGGCGCTTGATACGCCTGCTGAAATCTACTACAAGTTCGAAGGCAACAACACTTCAGGCTCTCACAAGCTCAACTCTGCGGCGGCACAGATTTACTACGCAAAGGCGCAAGGCTTGAAGGCAGTAACCACCGAAACGGGTGCAGGTCAGTGGGGTACCGCTCTTTCTATGGCAGGTGCATTCTTCCATATGCCCGTAAAAGTCTTTATGGTCAAGGTCAGCTACGAGCAAAAGCCCTTTAGGCGCAACGTTATGAACGTTTACGGCGCAGACGTAGTTGCATCGCCTTCCACCACTACGGAGGCAGGCAGGCGCATTTTAGCCGAACACCCCGACACGGTAGGCTCGCTCGGCTGTGCAATTTCCGAGGCGGTTGAGGCGGCGGCGTCCGACCCTACCCATTCCACCCGTTATGTACTCGGCTCGGTACTCGACCAAGTGCTTTTACACCAGTCGGTAATCGGTTTAGAGACCAAAGCCGCACTCGATAAAATCGGCAGAAAGCCCGATATAATCGTCGGCTGTGCAGGCGGTGGTTCTAACCTCGGCGGTCTTATCGCACCGTTTATGGCAGAAAAATTGGAGGGAAAGTCCAACCCCGAAATTATTGCAATCGAGCCCGCCTCCTGCCCTTCGTTTACGCGCGGCACTTATCGCTACGACTTCTGCGATACGGGCAAGATTTGCCCTCAGGCGAAGATGTACACGCTCGGCTGCGACTTTATTCCCAGCGCAAACCACGCAGGCGGCTTACGCTACCACGGCATGAGCCCCATACTTTCAAAGCTCTACCACGACAAGCTTATGACGGCAAAGTCCTACGTTCAGTCAGACGTGTTTGAGGCGGCAGTTATGTTTGCCCGCATTGAAGGCACTCTGCCCGCACCTGAATCCTCTCACGCAATAAAGGGCGCAATCGATGCGGCTTTGGAGTGCAAGAAGAAGGGCGAAAAGAAAGTCATCGTATTCGGTCTTACGGGCACGGGTTACTTCGATATGA
>JBJFAF010000006.1:0-1593 GCA_051887755.1 Candidatus Coproplasma sp. | reverse complement strand
TCGTCTTGCTGTTTGCAAGCGAATCCTGCAACGCACCCAACGGGCATGCGCCGATTGCGCCCGGACAGCTGTAGCAGTTTAAGCCGGGTACGCACAGCTTTTTGGTGTCGCCCGTGTAAATCTTGCCAGTCGCAAATCCCTTTATATTCGCGTTGTACAAAAGGGCGGCGTACACCTGAATGAGTCTGCGCTTGGTAGGCTTGTGTGAGATGAACCAGTTTTTAACCTTAGTGAAAAATTTACTCATATCAGCCCAACCCTATGCACTCAGTGCAGATATTAATAGCCTTGATAAACACAGATTGTGCGTTACCGTTCAGGCTGCCCCATATTACGAGGGCAACGCCGATAACCGCCAACGCTATCCTTACGACGAGCAGGACGGTCTTGTTTTCAAAAAAGCCTTCAACCCTGCCGCCGAGCGTTAAAGCGACTGCGTTTTCGCCCTGCTTGACGCCCTTCGTCACCTTCTGGAGCGAGGGCAGGGAATTTTTAACGCCGTACTTTACGAGCGCCGCGCCGACCGAATAGAGCAGGGCCGAGGCGACGAACACGGGTACGACTACCTTTGCCATATCCAACACTTCGAGCGTAACCGCCTTATTGTTGAAGTTGGAGGGTATACATAGATATATTACGGTAGTAAGTACAGCTATCGCCGAGAGGACGTACCCCGATATCTTAACCGCAAAGGCAAGTCTTTGGGTATCCTTAACCTTAGCATACTCCGCCTCTAACCCATCGGGGGCAGACGAAGGAAACCTGTCGATTAACCTTGCGTATTGCAGGTCGGGGCAGATTTTCCTCGGCTTTTCCTTGACGGGAAAGACCTCCCACAGGATAAAGCCTACGACGATTGCGCCTATCCAGAGCCAGAAGAATAAATCTATCTTAGACAGGGCGGCAACGACGATTTCACGCGTAAAGGGCTTGCGTTCGAGTATGGGCTCGGCGCTGGAATTTAAGATGGACAGCACCTGCCACGCAAAAAGTATGCCCACGACGACCGTGAACACCCCCAAAAATATGCCGTAATACAGTCTTACGGATTTGCTTGCCTTGTGAATATTCATAGCTTTATTATAATAGCACCCGAATGTATTGTCAAGAATTAATAACTTGACAAACCGCGATAATAATTTTATAATTTTACCGATACCCACGCATAATACGGATTATTTACTATGGAAAAAGAAATTTACGATAGCTACCTCAATATTTTAAAGGAAGAGCTTTTACCCGCCATGGGCTGTACCGAACCCATCGCCGTCGCTTACGCCGCCGCTTTGGCTAAAGAGGCGTTGGGCTGTCTGCCGGAGGTGGTGGAAATCTGCGTTTCGGGCAACATCTTAAAGAACGTCAAAAGCGTAGTCGTACCCTCTACCGGGGGCTTAAGGGGCGTTGCCTCTGCCGCAGCCGCAGGCATTGCCGCAGGCGACCCCGCAAAAAAGCTTGAGGTCCTTGCGGGTATTGCCGAAGCCGACCACGATAAAATCAAGGCCTTTTCCGAAAGTGCAAAATTTATCGTCAGACATAGCGACAGCGGCTGCATCTTCGACATAGGCGTAAGGGTATTCAGCGGCGAGAACGAGG
>JBJFAF010000005.1:0-6502 GCA_051887755.1 Candidatus Coproplasma sp. | reverse complement strand
GACGATGACCTTAGTCCTCTCGCCGTCGATGTCCTCTCTGGAGAGTTCGAGCTCGCCCTCCACCTCTTCTATTTCCACGCTCTCGTCGTCGAACTCGGAGAGGAATTCGTCCACCTTGTCTATATCCAGAGTACACCCCTTAGTGCGGTAGTGCATAGGGATAACCACGTCGGGCATAATTCTGTCCACATATTCCTTTGCCATTGCGGCGTCTATCGTGTAATTGCCGCCTACGGGTATCAATAAGACGTTGACGGGCAAAATTGCCTCTATAAGCTCGGGGGAGCAGTCCTCGCCCAAATCGCCGAGGTGGCAGACGTCCAAACCGTCCATACGGAATTTGAATATGACGTTCTCGCCACGCCTATCGCCTAAGGCGTTGTCGTGATAGCTCTTTATAGCGTTAATTTCCACACCTGGCAACTCGTAGCCCTGTTCTTTATCCAACACGACGGGATTGCCCGAAACGTTTTCCACGGCGTCGTGGTCGTAATGGTGATGGGAAACCGTAACCGCATCTGCGGAAACGGGAGACATCTTATACCCCACCTCTTCGTCGTACGGGTCGCACACTACTGCCGTGCCCGTACTCTCTTTAAGAAGGAAACAAGAATGTCCTAAATATGTGATTTTCATCGCTAACCCCTGTTTTAATTATATGAAAAAATATTTATTTTAATTATTTTGATTTGAGTTTTAAAAGATTTTTGCGTTTTAATTGAATTAGTTCGAACCCGTTGCGATAAGGGAAATCTCTACAGACTTTTGCCCGTCGCCGTCGTCAAAAACGACGGCGACGTTCTTGCCCGAGCCGAAATCTTCTATTTTAAGACGGGAGCAAAACACCTCGTACGGGGCGGCTGCGTCTCCGCACTTTATCCTGCCGACGGTGCGTTTGCCTTGAATAAATTCAATCTCTAACCCGTCGCCTAAGGTCTTATGCACGATTTTATCTTGCTCTATTTTTAAAAGGAAGTCCGTATCCTCTAAGCTGTACAAAACCGTTAAAACCCCGCCCGTTCGCCTGACCTTTGCCGAAACGGGGGCGTTTTGCCCGAATTTTATTAAATATTCCATCACTTGAGCCTTGTTACGGTTATACCTTCGCCGACGAAGTTTTCCGCCTTGCCGTTTCTGTACGCAGTTGCGCCCACGCTTAAAAATTTAGCAAGCCCGTCCGTACTGCCGCCCGTCTGCGCTTTTTCAAGCTCGTTTACAAAACCCTGCAGGCAGGAAATTAAGTTGTTGCACTTTTTTAAAAGGTTGTCCGCATTGTCCAAATACAGTGCCGCCCAAGCATTTTCGTCTACGCCCGCAATCCTCGTCATATCCTGAAAACTGCCGCCCGTAAAGCCTAAACAGCCCTCTATCTCCTCGTCGTTGACGTAGGCGTTGGATACGACGTGCGCAAGCTGAGAGGTGTACGCAATCTTTCTATCGTGCAACTCCGCAGAACACTCTACAAGGTACTTAAAGCCCATATCCTTGACGAGAGCTTTCATAATCTCAAGCGAATTTACGTCGGTGCGTTCGCCGTGGGTTATTACCATACTTGCCCTGTCGAACAAGTCTTCGCAGGCGTTCTGCACGCCCGTCACTTCCTTGCCCGCCATAGGGTGCATACCAACGTAATTTACGGGCAGGTCTGCGCCGTACACGGCGTTTTCAATCTTCCTCTTCACGCCGCATATATCAGAGATTATCGCACCTTTTTTAAAAGGTGTTTTCAAGATAAAGTCTATAGTCGCTTGCGGGGGAAGGGCGACGATAACCACGTCGTATTTTTCAAACGAGGCTGCCGCTCCGTCTATTATGCAATTATCAAGAGCGTACTTTAAAGGCGCAGGCGAGCGGTTATAGCCGTCCACCTTATACCCTGCCCTTTTAAGCGCCATTGCCATAGAGCCGCCTATAAGCCCCAAGCCGACGATACAAACGTCCATATTGTTTCCCTTAAAGCAGAAAGATTTTCTCTGCCTTTAATTTATATGCAAAAAGTTATACGATGGTATTATAGCACTATTTTTTAATTATTACAATAAATTAAAAGCAAATAATCGATATTTAGTTTTAAGATAGGGCAAATGGACGAGGCTGTTATTTTATAGCATATAAAATACCGCCCTTTGCAGTTAAAAAGTTGACTTTAAGCACAAAAATATTTATAATCTTTTATGGAATTAAATGTAAGGAGTTTCTTTATATGAACAAAAAATCGGTTAAAGACTTAAGGTGCCTTAAAGGCAAGAAAGTTTTGGTAAGATGCGACTTTAACGTACCTATGAAGGACGGCGTAATTACCGACGAAAACAGAATTATCGGCGCTCTGCCCACCATTAAATATTTGTTGGACAAGGGCTGCAAGGTTACCCTTTGCTCGCATATGGGCAAGCCCCACTCCATTTTCTCCTCTGAAGTCAAGCTCAACAAGAAGGACTTGAAGAAGGTTGAAAAGGGCGAGGCAACCAAGGAAGAAATAATCGCTAAGGCTTTGAAGGACGAGCCCAAAAAGCTTACTCTTGCACCCGTTGCCGCAAGACTTAACGAGCTTTTAGGCGGAAAGGTTACATTTGCAAAGGATGTAATCGGTCCCGACGCTAAGGCAAAGAGAGACGCACTCAAAGACGGCGAGGCTGTCCTTTTGGAAAACCTTCGCTTCCATTGGGAAGAAGAGAAGAAGGACGAGGCGTTCTGCAAAGAGCTTGCATACGACGCAACCATCTACGTCAACGACGCTTTCGGTACGGCGCACCGTTCGCACGCCTCCACTGCCGCAATCGTCGAATACGGCATTATCAAGACTGCTGTTTGCGGTTTCTTAATTGAAAAGGAACTCAACATTATGGCTGCTACGCTTGAAAATCCCGTTCGCCCCTTCGTTGCAATCTTAGGCGGCGCAAAGGTTGCCGACAAGTTAAACGTAATTTCCAACCTTTTGGAAAAGTGCGACACGCTTATTATCGACGGCGGTATGGCTGATACCTTCTTAAAGGCTAAGGGCTACGAAATCGGCACTTCGCTTTTGGACGAAGAAAAGATTGACTACTGCAAAGAGATGATGGTTAAGGCAGAAAAAGAGGGCAAACAGCTTCTTTTGCCCATCGACACCGTTGTAACCAAGTCCTTCCCCGACCCCATTGACGCTGAAATCGAAGTTACCACCGTTGATTCCGACAAGATTCCTGCTGATATGATGGGTATGGACATCGGCGAAAAGACCCGTCAGCTCTATGCAGACGCTATACATTCTGCAAAGTCGGTCGTTTGGAACGGACCTATGGGCGTATTCGAGAACCCCACCCTTGCAAAGGGTACGATAGCAGTTGCTCAGGCGCTTGCAGACGTATACGGCAAGTGCACCACCATCATCGGCGGCGGCGACTCCGCTGCGGCTGTTCAACAGCTCGGCTTTGCCGATAAGATGACCCACATCTCCACGGGCGGCGGCGCTTCGCTTGAACTGTTCGAAGGCAAAGTCCTTCCCGGTATCGCTTGCCTTAACGACAAGAAGTAATTAAAAGGTTTTATATGCAGGGGAAGCTTAACCGCTTCCCCTTACGTTTATTTTGGAAAAATGAAAAAGTTAGTTAAGCACAAATTAATTAAAGAGAAAAAGCCGAAGTCGTTTTACGCAAAACGGGTTAAACCTATGCTTTTGCTATACTGTCTATCCATAGTGGTTTTAGGCGCAATCGTGATGATTGTTACACTTTCCGTACCGTTTGAGAAAGCCGAGCTTGCAGCAACCATAAGCGGTTTAATCGCTATTGCTCTATTTATTGCAATTTCGCTCTCGGTGGTCTTTTACTTTACGCCCTTGCTCAAAAAGGCTCAGGCGAAAAGAGATTTTGCGCTCTACGACTTTACCCCCTATATATCCGACGGCGAAAGTGAAATATTTACCTGCGAATACCATATGTGCAGGTACACTATGGAAGCTTCCCCGTTCGATAGCGAAGGAAGTTTAACCTTTAAAAATCATAAAGAGACTGAAGAATATATTTCTCAACACTTCGCACAGACCCTTTTAAGCACGCATCTATATTATAACGGAACCAACCTATCGCCCTTTTTTATTTCTTATTTCTTCGACGGCGACGACGGCATTACCGTTCGCATAGATAAAAAGACGGACGGAAAGATAACTACGCTTGATATCTACGAAATACATACCGCCGAATTTACGGCGGACGGACTTAAGCTCGGCGAGAAGTTGATTCCCTATAATCTTATAGAAGACGCCGACGTTAAAACGGGGTTTAGTAAGGAGACGGATTTTTACGCCGCTATAAGGCTGTTTATTAATCACGAAGACGGATTTCTATCCTTTCAATTCTCTTCCCGCATTGCGGAAATTATCAAGCGTTATAATATAAAGGTTTGGAACAAAGACGTATTCGACTACGTTTTGGATAACCCTGCCCGTGCCTTTGAACAGACGGCATTGCAGTTGGGACTAAAGAAACTTAAATAATTTGGGTTGCCATTGTTGATTTTAGTTCTAAATGGTGGTATAATATTTTGAGTAATATGATTTTGGGAGATAATAATATGAGAAAACCTTTTATTGCAGGCAATTGGAAGATGAACATGACGGCAGAGAGCGGCGCAAAACTTATAAAAGAGCTTGCACCCCTTGTGGCAGGCGCCGATTGCGACGTGGCGTTATGCGTACCCGCAATACTCATTCCTGCCATGACCAAAGCCGCAGAAGGCACTAACATTGCAATCGGTGCAGAGAACGTACACTGGGCTGAAAAGGGTGCGTACACGGGTGAAATTTCCTGCGAGCAATTAAAAGAGTACGGCGTTAAATACGCAATAATCGGTCACAGCGAGAGAAGGCAGTACTTCGGCGAGACGGACGAGGGCGTAAACAAGCGTACCTTAGCCGCACTTGCTAACGGCATTGCCCCCATAGTATGCGTCGGCGAAACGCTTGAAGAGAGAGAGGGCGGCGTGACCGAAAAGGTTTTGGATAAACAGCTTGCGGACGGGCTTAAGGGCGTTGAGGACGTAACCAAAGTAGTAATCGCCTACGAACCCGTTTGGGCAATCGGAACGGGCAAAACCGCAACTGACGAGCAGGCGCAGGAAACTATCGCATACATACGCAAAAAGTTGGGTCAGCTGTTCTGCCCGAAGTGTGCCGAAAAGGTTATTATTCAGTACGGCGGCTCTATGAACGCAGGCAACTGCAAGGGGCTTATGGCTCAGCCCGACATAGACGGCGGTCTTATCGGCGGAGCGTCTTTAAAGCTTGATTTTGCAACTATAGTAAACTACAACAAATAATCGATTTGACGAGAGGAAAACTTAATGAAGAAAACACCTTACGCACTTATAATTATGGACGGCTACGGGCTTGCCCCTGCAGGGGAGGGCAACGCCATCTCCATCGACGGCAGTAAGAACGTAAACGAATACCTTAAAAACTACCCCTCCGCTACGCTCGGCGCAAGCGGTCTTTCGGTTGGACTTCCCGACGGACAGATGGGCAACAGCGAAGTCGGTCACTTGAATATGGGTGCAGGCAGAATAGTTTACCAGGATTTAACGAAGATAACCAAGGCTATCGAAGACGGTGATTTCTTTGAAAACCCCGCCCTTTTAAAGGCAATGAACAACGCCGTAAATAACGGCAAGAAGTTGCACCTTTACGGCTTGCTTTCAACGGGCGGCGTTCACAGCCATATCGGGCATATCTACGCCCTTTTAAAGATGGCAAGGGACAGGGGCGTTAAAGAGTGCTACGTTCACTGCTTTATGGACGGCAGGGACGTATCCCCCACCTCGGGCGCAGGCTTTATCCGTGATTTACAGGCGGAAATGGCAAGGCTTAACTACGGCAAAATTGCATCCGTTACGGGTAGGTACTACGCAATGGACCGTGACAACAACTGGGACAGAATTGAAAAGGCGTATGATATGCTCACTCTCGGCACGGGCACTCCCTGCACCGACCCCGCTCAAGCGGTCGAAGAGAGCTATAATAGCGGCGTAACCGACGAATTCTTAACCCCCATTAAGGTTTACGAGGACGGCAAGCCCATAGGTCTTATCGAAAAGGGCGACAGCATAGTAATGTTCAACTTCCGTCCCGACAGGGCAAGGCAGATTACGAGAGCCATGTCGCAGAGAGAGTTCATCGTGCCCAAAGGCACGGCGTTTGAGAGAAAGACGGGCTTTTTAGAACCCGTTTACGTCTGCTTTACCGTTTACGACGCAGAGTTTAAGGACGTGGATATCGCCTTCCCCAAGACGAGACTTGACAACACCTTAGGCGAATACCTTGCAAAGTGCGGCAAAAAACAGCTTAGAATTGCCGAGACTGAAAAATACGCTCACGTTACTTTCTTCTTTAACGGCGGCATAGAGGCTCCCAACGAGAACGAAGTGAGAGACCTTATCCCCTCACCTAAGGTTGCAACCTACGATTTGCAGCCCGAGATGAGCGCATACCTCGTAACCGACAAGGTGCTTGAAGAGCTTGACACGGGCG
>JBJFAF010000004.1:0-1603 GCA_051887755.1 Candidatus Coproplasma sp. | reverse complement strand
CAAAGCTGAACGGTCGGCTTTTAAGCGTTGCCCGCACCCGTAAGATATTTGTAGAAGTAGTAATAAACGCAGGGGAAGCGCCGCAGGCAACGGTAGACGGTAAGAGCTTTGTCGCCGACTTTATCTGCGAAGAGGCGCAAAGCCGCCCCACCACGCAGGAAGATATAATCAGGAACTTCTCCAAGATAGACAACTATCCTTTTTCGGTAAGCTTCGGGGTGGTTGCAACGGACGGTAAATCGTTTATTCCCGTATCAAAATTAAACGCCTTCCGCAGGCAGGTCTATTCAGACTTTTTCGAGGGTGAGACGGCGAATACAAACGCTCAGATAGCGGCTGTCAAGCCCCTGCCCGCCGCCGAAAGACCGACTAAAAATAATTTAACCTGCGTTATCGCAGAGGACTTCAAAGGGATAAAAGCCGATATCGCAGTGTTAAAGCCCAGCGTATATTCGGGTGATTTATCCGACAGAGTCAAGGACTTTGACGGTGAAAAATTCATCTACCTTCCGCCCTATCTTTCGGGCGAGGATATAGAGGGGATAAAGGGGCTGATAGCCCCGTTCGACGGCATATATTGCGGGGGCAATTACGCTGTGGAGCTTGCAGACGAGCTGGGCAAAAAGCTGTTTGCAGGGGCGGGGTTCAACCTTTCAAACAGCGTCTCTGTAAGCCTTTGTCCCGCCGACTATATAACCCTTTCAAAGGAGCTTTCGGTTTTCGAGGCAAAGCCTCTTGCCCGTCCCAACACCTTCTATTTAAACGGGGGCGATATCAAGGTAATGGATTTAATCTATTGCCCGTTCTCCAAGACGTGTAAGGACTGCGACAGGAAACGTCTTTACGTCTTAACCGACGAAAACGGAAGGGAGTTTCCCCTCCGCCGCTACGAGGTGAACTATCCTTTAAACGGTTGCAGGTTTGAGCTTTACAATTGTGCAGACTTAGCAAGCCGTACCCCGTTCACGGGGGTATTGACCGAGAGGGTAGTTGCGCCTTCGGCTTATAAAACCCATACCCAAGGTCACGCCGAAAACCCCGTTTTGTAGGTAAGTCGCGGCTTAAGGCCTTTTAAGCAACCTTGCAGCACTAAATTTTTACGGAAAGAATTATGGCCCAACGCAATTATAACGGACTTGAACTAAATAAAATATTATCCACGTGCGCAAGCTTTGCCGTATTAGATTCGGCAAAAAGTGCAATCTGTGCAACCCAACCTTCGGGGGATTTGGCGGAAGTCAGAAACCGACTCAGCTACACCGCAGAGGGCGACCTGCTGCTTTATAAGTACGGCGTGGGCAAGGTGGAGTACTTTGAAGACGTGGAGGACTTGCTCGTCCGCGCTTCCAAGGGCTCGGCGTTAAGCTGTGGGGAACTGCTCGCAGTCAACTGCCTTCTGCGTTCCGCACGCACGGCCTACCGTGCAATCAATGCCGCCGACAGCGATATAGTTCTGCTTAAAAAGCTCGTTCAGAACGTCTATTTTGACGAAAATTTAGAGAGCGATATCGCCGAAAAAATACTTGCCAACGACAAGGTCAGCGACTACGCAAGCGACACGCTGTACGCCATACGTTCCAAGATAAAGAGTCTTAACGAGCGT
>JBJFAF010000003.1:0-6538 GCA_051887755.1 Candidatus Coproplasma sp. | reverse complement strand
CGGAATTCTGCGCAATGTACGAAGAGGACCAGACCTTAAAGAAGGTCATTGATATGGCGTTGCAGTTAGAAGGTATGCCACGTCAGACGGGTATGCATGCGGCGGGCGTCGTAATCTGCCGAAAAAAGATTGCTGATAACGTGCCTCTCTCAAGAAACGGCGACGACATAACAACGCAGTTCGTCGCAAAGGAAATCGAGGCTCTCGGTATGCTCAAGATGGACTTCCTCGCCTTAGTTACGCTTACCGATATAAAGAAGTGTTGCGACTATATAAAGGAAGACACGGGATTTGAGGTAGACTTTACTAAAATCGGCTATACCGACGCAGGTGCGTACGGGCTTATTTCCGAAGGCGACACCGACGGCGTGTTCCAGCTTGAAGCGGGCGGTATGAAGAGGTTTATGAAACAACTCCGCCCCGACTGCCTTGAAGATTTAATCGCAGGCGTATCACTCTATCGTCCAGGTCCTATGCAGTTTATAGACAGCTTTTGCCGCAGAAAACACGGCGAAGAGCCCATAACTTATGACTGCCCTCAGGAAGAAAAAATCCTTAAGGTAACCTATGGCGTTCCCGTTTATCAGGAACAGGTCATGCAGATTTTCCAATATCTTGCGGGTTTTTCGCTCGGCGAGGCAGACCTCGTGCGCCGTGCAATGGGTAAAAAGGATAAGAAGACGCTTATGGCGCAGAAGGAGAAGTTTATCTACGGCGGCATAAGCGATACGAACGGCAGTAAAATCGAGGGGTGCGTTGCCAACGGCATTTCCGCTGAAGTTGCGGCAAAGATATTCTCGCATATGGAGGGCTTTGCGTCGTACGCTTTCAATAAGTCCCATGCGGCGGCTTATGCAACGCTCGCATACCAAACCGCTTGGCTAAAAAAGTACTACTGCAAGGAATTTATCTGTGCACTTTTAAACAACCGCCTTAATAAAATCGACGAAATTACCAAATACGTCATATACCTTAAAGATAAGGGTATGAAGGTATTTCCGCCTAGCATAAATAAATCTAAGACCGCCTTTTCGGTTGAAGCGGACGGCATCCGTTTCGGGCTTTCTGCTTTAAAGGGCTCGGGTCAGGCGGCTATCGACGAAGTAATTAAAGAGAGAACTTTGCACGGTGAATTTACCGATTTCCCCGACTTTTTGTTGAGGTGCGCAGGCGTTGTCAATAAGCGTATTATAGAGGGCTTGATACTTGCAGGTGCGTTCGATGAGATGGGCGTTGCACGTTCAAAGCTGTACGCTGTTTATGATGAGCTCTACAATAGGGCGGCGTCGATAAACAAGCAAAAGAGCGGCGCTCAGCTCAGTCTTTTCGGCGACATTATTGAGGAAACTAAGCTTGAAGTAACGTATCCCGATATCCCCGAATTCGAGCTTATGGATAAGCTTTCGAAAGAAAAGCTCGTCTTGGGTGTATACGTTAGCGGTCACCCGTTTGAAAAATATATGTCTGCATTCAACGATTGCTCGTTCAACTGCTCGTATTTAACCGACTATATGGAGGACGAGGACGGCAACCGTACCTACAACCGAATTTCCGACGGAATGCAGATAACGATGGGAGGTATTATTTCGGCAATAAGGCGTACGACTACTAAGAGTACGGGTGCACCTATGGCGTTCGTTACGATGGAAGACGTCTACGGCTCTATCGACTGCGTAGCCTTTCCGTCCGCATTTGAAAGAATAAAAGCGGTTTTGGCTAACGATAAAATAGTAAAAATCAAAGGTAAGCTCGACCTATCGAAAGAGGACGAGCCCAGCATAATTTTAGACGACGTTTCGGAGTTTGAAATCAACCCCGTAAAAGAAGGGCAGACCGTTCAAGCAAAAAAGCCTGCCATTTTGTGGCTAAACGCAAATAAGCTCAGCGACGAGGACTTCGACGAGATGGTTACGATGCTGTCTAATTACGAGGGAAAGACATTATGCGCTATCGTCAGGGGTGGAAAAAAGTATAAGCTCCCGCACGGCGTAAACTATTGCAAGGGGCTTTTGGGCGAATTAAGTACGTTTATTTTGGAAGAAGATATAAAATACGTTGAATAATAAATAAATTTTTGTTGTTCAAATAAGTTGTAATTAATTTTTTACTTTGTTATAATTGTAGCGATGAATAAATACGGCTTTCCGTGCGTAAATTTTAAGGGGGCAGACGGGGTAACCCGTCCGTACGGTAAATCGGAGGAGAAATCATGAAGAGAATAGGTTTACTCACAAGCGGTGGTGACGCCCCCGGCATGAACGCATGTATAAGGGCGGTTGTAAGAACTGCGCTTTACTACGGAATGGAAGTGTTCGGAATTGAACGTGGCTATCAAGGACTTATCGATAACGATATGGTGCCTATGGAAATGCGTTCGGTTTCCGATATTGTTCAGCGCGGCGGAACTAAATTGCGTACCGCAAGATGCCTTGAAATGCTCACGAAAGAGGGTCAGAAAAAGGCGGTTAAAACCCTTGAAGAGAGGGGAATTGAAGGCTTAGTCGTCATCGGCGGCGACGGCTCTTTCAGGGGCGCTAAGTGCCTTTCCGAAGAATACGGAATTCCCACGATAGGCATTCCCGGTACGATTGATAACGACCTTGAATATACCGATTATACGCTCGGCTTTGATACTGCGGTCAATACCTGTATCGACGTTATAAATAAACTTCGCGATACGATGACTTCTCACGAAAGAATTTCCGTCGTAGAGGTTATGGGTAGGCGTTGCGGCGATATAGCTCTTTTTGCAGGTATTGCAAGCGGAGCTGAGATAATCGTCGTACCCGAGGTCGTGTTCGATTTGGACGACATCGTTATGAAAATCAACCGTTCCCGTGCGAACGGCAAGCACTCAAATATCGTCGTCGTTGCCGAAGGGGTTTGTACGGCGGAAGAATTTGCAAAGCAGTTACAGGCTGTAACGACTTATTCCGTCCGTCCCACGACGATTGGTCATATTCAGCGAGGCGGCTCGCCGTCTATGGCGGACAGAATGTTGGCTGCTCAGTTCGGCAATAAGGCTGTAAGGCTCTTAAGGGACGGTATCGGCAACAGAGTCGTCGGTATTCACAAGAACGAAATTATCGATATGGATATTATAGAGGCGGTTAGCATGAAGAAGAAATTTAACTACGAACTCTATGAAACCTTACAGATGATTTCAATGTAATTTAAAAATTTTTGCAGATAAACCGCTGTAATAGCGGTTTTTTTGTGGGGAATATTAATTTTTAGGAAATTTAACAGAATGATTTTATGTGTAAGCCTTAGCCCTTGCATCGAATACAACATGGAAGTTGAAAATTTGGGAATAGGGAAGGTAAACAAGGTTATCAGCAAGCGTGCTTTTATGACGGGTAATGCATTAAACGTTGCAACGGGTATTTCAAGACTCGGCGGCGATGCGTTTGCAACAGGCTTTATGTTTGAAGAAAACGGCAGAATGTTCGAACAGGAATTACATAAAGAAGGTGTAACCTACAAATTTATTTGGAATAAGGGCAGAGTAAGAGAAGTATATAAGCTTGTCGATAGGCGTTCTATGCTGACTGAAATTGACGACGAGGCGTCCGAAATATCAGCAGAAAACGCAGAAGAGCTTATCAATACGGTTGCCGAGCTTTCCAAACAGTGTTGTGCCGTTGTCATATCAGGCAACTGCCCTGAGAGTTTAGACGACGGTTATATGGAAAGGCTTATATCCGCTCTTGATAAAAACGCTTTAAAAATCGTCGATACTAACGGCAAAGATTTAAACAGGCTTATAAAATACGGTGTCGATTTGGTTAAACCGAATTTAGAGGAAATGCAGGACGCTTTGCAAATCAAGATAACCGACCTTGAATCATTGAAAACCGCCTGCAAATTGGTGGTTAAAGCGGGAGCAAAAAGGGTGCTCCTTTCGCTCGGCAAACAGGGTGCGGTAATCTACGACGGCAACAAAACTCTATATTGCACTTCGTTAAACGTTGCGATGAATTCAACGGCGGGAGCAGGTGATGCAATGGCGGCGGCTGCGGCTAAGGCGCTTGTCTGCGGCGAAGATTCGGAGGGGATTTTGCGTAGCGGCGTTGCGGCAGGAACGGCGTCGGTGACTTCTACCGACAGTATTTCATTCCATAAATCTAAGTACGAAGAGATATTAAATACTTTAACCGTTAAAGAAATTTAAAAATTAGCTTGATTTTTATTAATTTTATATTATAATTAAAATAGAATTGTATAAACTGATTCAGTTTAGCTATAAACGTGTTTGCGGCTGAACAAATTATTATATTAAGGCGGTGTATTATGTGGGACGAAAATTCTCCTTTAGAACTTTTAAAGGAAATGCCTAAGGTTTTAACGGTTGACAATCTTCGTAGAATTCAAGAAGTTATCGACTATGATAAATATTTAAACAGTTTACAGCTCGGCGGCGATTTGTGCGGCAAGTATGCGCCCTTTTGCGAAATCTGCGATAAATCGATAAAGTATCCTTGCGCCGTTTCATACGTTAAGATGATGCAGGAGAAGGGGCTTGATGTTGAAATCGAGGAAATTCCTTACATTGCAGAACCTGTTGAAGAGCCTGCCGTCGTTGAGGAAAAGCAGGAAGAAGAACTTCCTACCAAAACTTCCGCAAATAAAATAAGGATAGCTATTGCGAGGAAAAAAGTTTAATTGATTTTTTACCCGACGTCGCTCAATTGTGACTTCGGGTATTTTTTAACTTATGGGGGAAATATGAAAAAAATCATTCTGTTTTTTATCTCAATATTAATGTGTCTGTCGTTTGTTTGCGGGTGCGCTAAATCACCTGTTGAGCCGCCCGAATCGGAAGACGGCGAAATCGAGGTAACTCCTGACCCGAAACCTGAACCTGAACCCGAACCAGAACCCGATTGGTTAGACTTGGCTACGGACGAAATTAAAACGAATTTATCAGCCGACGGTTACGTCAAAGACAAATTGCCTGACTTTTCGGTGTACGAAGGCACTGACGCATATCGTAAAGTTTCTAATGCAGACGAGTTTACTGCGGCTATTTCTGACGCAATTTGGCATTATCAAAGCATTTGGAACGGCGAAGGCGAACCCATAACTCAAGGACCTGACGAGGGCTATACTGAGGAGAATTTTAGGGGAACTGTTCACGTTATTGAAATAACGCAGGGCATCGACCTTGGCTACAACAAGCTAAGCGATACGGCTAAAAACAGCGGTGTGATTTCTAATAACATAAAGACTAAAACGATTAACGACAACGGAACTACTGTTCCTGCGTATACGATGTCGTCTATGGTTGAAGAATACGGAATGTCCGAATTAAAAATTCAGCATATAAACGACCTGTTAATTTACTCTAAAAACGGTGCGAAAATCACCCATGCAACTATGAACGTTATGTCATCTCATAACGTGGCTTTTAGAAATCTGCAATTCGACGAGGTTTGGCAGTGGGAAGACTCGGAAACCAATCTTGCAAGTAAGGTTGGCGACTACGATTCGCAGAAATGGGCATATTTTAAAATAAGCTTTTGCGGTTACATTTGGATAGACCATTGTTCGTTTGGTAAGGCGTTTGACGGACTTATCGACTATTCCAACCCCGTATACAACGCCACGGAGGCGATGGTTAAAATGCCTATGAACCGTAACCCGTACGGTTTGACTGAGGAGAGGGGCGTTCATATTTCCTGGTGTAGTTTCAACAGCGGCAGCGACGACGAAAACGGATATATTTATAAAATGATGACGGAGATAGAGCAAAACTATCAAGCAAATCTACAAGATTCGTCGGTTAAATGCAAGTATTTGTATTATAAGGCGTTGAGGGATGCAGGCTCATCCTTTGAAGATATTTTATACGGTCTCGCAATTCCACAGAAAAAGGCGTTCCTCTGCGGTGATTCGGGCGACAATTTAAACGATTACGAGTATAACCGCAAGCTTGATATATCTATTTCCAACTGTTATTTTAAAAACGTTGAGGACAGAATTCCTAAGCTTAGGGGCGGCAACGGTTATTTTTATAACTGTATTGTTGACAATTATCAATATTATACTTATAGAACTAAACTTTCAAGCTACGCCTCTGCAGTAACTAAGCTAGGCGGCAATTCATCTGGCTGGAAATGCGCTCTCGTTTCGCAGTGCTTGCTTTCGAGCAACGGTGCAAGCCTTATGGCGGAAAACTGCATATTCAGGGGCGTAGCAACTTTGATTAAGAACAACGATAGCGCTAGCGATACGGACACGGAGAGGAATAAGGGGTACTACCAAATTAAAAACTGTACTTATCAATTGACCGCTGAAAGCAATCCCGTCGTAGGCTCTACTACCGATACGGTTGTTCCTATGCAATTTAAGACGACGACGGCGGCGTATACGGACGGCTTTGTTTGGCATACGGCTGACGGAGAAGTACCTTTTACTATTTGCGCAACTTCTTTAGACAATTTGGAGAGTACGTTGAACGACGAAAATTACGGCGTAGGCGTTCGTGCGGCAATGGGCGAAAAATGCCTTAAATCAAACTATTTAAAGTAGATTA
>JBJFAF010000002.1:0-6551 GCA_051887755.1 Candidatus Coproplasma sp. | reverse complement strand
CATTCTGGTAAGTCTCATTTTAACTGCCATTTTTTTATTCTCCTGTTTATATATAAAAATTTTTAATTTTGTTTTAACGTTTTTTTACCTTATTCGGGTATGTACCTTTTTCTACCTAATTCGGGGTTCCGTCTCTTCAAAGATGCGAGCAAGACAAGGAGCCTGCGGCTTTGGCGACAGGAGTTTACTTATGCGTAAATGACTGAGCCAAAACGTAAAGGCGACGAACTATTGCGATGTATATATGAAGAGAGCTACTGCTTAGAACGGAAGCCTACGCTTACCGCCCTTAAGCTGCTTCATCAACTGCTTAGTCTGTTCAAACTGCTTTAAAAGCTGATTTACTTCCTGAACGGAGGTACCGCTGCCTGCGGCGATACGCTTTTTGCGGTTGGCGTTTATGATTGCGGGCTCTCTGCGCTCTTGCGGGGTCATAGATAGGATAATCGCCTTAATCCTGTCGAACTTGCTCTCGTCCACGTCGCCGTCTTTAATCTTGCCCGAAAGCCCGGGCATCATAGAGATTAACGCCTGTGCGCCGCCCATCTTTTTCATACTCTCGAACTGCGTAAGATAATCTTCCAAGGTGAAGGAATTTTCCATCATCTTCTTCTGCAGCTTTTTCGCCTCTTCGGCGGAAACGGCCTCCTGCGCCTTTTCGATAAGGGTTAAAACGTCGCCCATACCCAAAATTCGGGACGCCATTCTGTCGGGATAGAAGTATTCCAAATCGGTCGACTTTTCGCCTACGCCGATAAACTTTATAGGCTTGCCCGTAACCGCTTTAATGGAGAGGCACGCACCGCCCCTCGTGTCGCCGTCAAGCTTGGTGAGCACTATGCCCGTTACCTCTAACCTCTCGTTAAAGGTCTTTGCAACGTTGACCGCCACCTGACCCATCATTGAGTCTACGGTCAAGAGTATCTCGTCAACCCTTACCGCCTTTTTGATATTTTCAAGCTCCTGCATCAGCTCTTCGTCTATCTCAAGCCTACCTGCAGTATCGATGATTACGGTATCGTAACCCATCGACTTGGCGTAATCAATTGCCTGCGGTGCGGTTTTAACGGGGCTTTGAGTGCCCTTTTCAAACACTTCTACGCCGACATTTTTGCCGACGACTTTAAGCTGTTCGATTGCCGCAGGACGGTACACGTCGCAGCCCACCAAAAGGGGCTTTTTGCCGCCCTTCTTTAAAAGAAGCGCAAGCTTGCCGCACAGCGTCGTCTTACCTGCGCCCTGCAGACCGCACATCATAATGACCGTGGGGGGATTTGACGCAACCGTAAGCTTTGCGTTTGCGGGACCCATTAAGTTAATGAGTTCCTCGTTTACGATTTTTATTACTTGCTGAGCGGGATTGAGGCTCTCTAAAATAGTCTGCCCTACCGCCTTTTCGGACACGGTTGCACAGAATTCCTTTGCAACCTTGATATTTACGTCCGCCTCTAAAAGCGCCACACGCACTTCTCGCATAGCCGTTTTAATTTCAAGCTCGGTAAGCCTTCCTCGCTTAGTAAGCTTTGAAAATATATGGTTTAATCTTTCCGATAAAGATGAAAATAACGCCATTTACTTACCTAACTTCTTTAAATCTTCAGCGATTTCTTCGCCGTAATCTTTTTCTAAAATTTCCCGTAAATCTGCAATATCTGCGGCATATTCGGGGTGTAATTGTAAGAATTGAGCCGCCCAACGACCGACGTTTGTCAGAATACACGACGTGTAATCGTCGCCCTCGGAAAGCAGTTTGTCGTGCCCGAGTTTTTTTTCGTATTCCCCGAGCTCCTTTTTACAGGTGCCGAGGCAATCGGAAACGCCCTGCCTTGAAATGCCCTTTTGTTCGGCTATTTCAGAGATAGTCAAATCGAGGTTAAAATACATATCCGTGATTTCACGCTGAGTGGGCGTAAGCAAACCGCCGTACAAATCCCATAAGCGCATAAATTTCAACTTATCCATAGCCTTCTGCGAAAAAATACTTATAAAGTATAATACTTGACCGCCAATCTGTCAAGTATTTTTACTTGACAATTTTCTTAAATCCAAATTCTGCCCGTCTAAATAAAGTTATAAAATTACATATTTTGTTAATATTTATTCATTTACGGGGTGCTTTTTAAGGGTTTAAAGCCGTTTGTTGACTATCCGATTATAATGTGATAATATAACTAATGCGTTACGACAACGCTGAGAGGGCTGTATTATGAAAAAAATTATAAACGGCGTAGAATACGATACACTTAAAGCTTGCGTGGATAAAAAGTTTACCTACGGCGTACCCGGCGACCCGAAAGGATTTGAAGAGACGCTGTACATAACTGACGGCGGCAAGTATTTTATTTACACCAACGGCGGCGCAAAATCTAAATACGTCAAAGAAAACATCGTGCCTATCGAGAGGGAAAACGTTAAAGATTGGATTATGAGCCATTGATAATATTTGCCCTTTAACGCCGTCTTTTATCGCCGTACGTTAAGGCTTTTAACCCTATACAATTTTAAATTATCGCCTTCCTTTTTTAAGGAGGGCTGTTTTTTTACCAAAAAATCGAACGAGCGGAAATTTTTTCTCTTTTAAATTACCGCTAAATTGTTGCTATGAGGGCTATAAAGTTCTATAATGAATATATAAAAATTACAAAAAAGGAGAAAATAATATGTTTTTTAACTTATTGACGGGCGACCGCCCTTGGTACGAAGACTTTTTAGACACTTCCACCACGTTAGGGCGTATTACGATGGTAGTAATAAAAGTGCTTATCGCAATCATCGTACTTCTCATCGCATTTGCAATAATAAACAAGATATGCAAGGCGCTGTACAACCGTTTGGAAAAGAAACACGCAGACGCAACCCTTTCTAAAGTGGGGACTGCAACCGCAAGAGTTGCTCTTAAAGTTTTAGTTGTCGTATGTTTAATCGGTTTCGTCGGCATAGAGACGGCGTCTATTTCAGCGCTTATCGCCGCATTAGGCGTAGGTTTTTCTATGGCATTGCAGGGCACGCTATCCAACTTTGCAGGCGGCGTCATAATCATCGTTATGCGCCCTTTCAAGCTCGGCGACTATATAGTTACCAACGGTCAAGAAGGTACGGTTGAGGATATTAAGCTCTTCTATACCACCCTCGTCACCGTAGACAACAGAGTGGTTTCCGTACCCAACGGTACGCTTGCAAACAACGTAATCGTAAACAATTCCGCAAAGGATACTCGCAGAGTCGACCTCGTCGTTCAGGTTGCGTACGGCTCCGACGTCGACCTCGTTAAGCAAATCATCTCTCAAGTATGCCTTGAAAACCAGCTCGTGTTCAAAAACCCCGCACCCTTCATAGAGCTTGCGGAGATGAACGAAAGCTCGCTCGACTTTACGGTGAGAACCTGGTGCAACAGGGGCGATTATTGGACGGTTAAATTTGCGCTTATCGACAACGTTAAAAAGGCGCTCGACGCTAACGGCATCGAAATTCCCTTTAAGCAGATTGACGTTCATATCAATCCCGAACAGCTTGCGCTTGCCCAGAAGGCGGAAGAACCCGTAAGTGAGTAATCATATCAACAAAACAATAATGCGCAGACAGCTTTCCGCCGCCTGCGCATTTTAATTTTTCTAAATTATTAATCGTTTAATATTAATCGTCAGGGTCGATAAGGTCGACTTCAGGTTCTTTAACGCCCTTATAGAGAACTTTAAGTAATATAGGCGTAAGTATGGACGAAACGAGTATCAATAGCACCGTCATCAGCATAAATTCCGAACCGAGAGCGTTTGCGCCTAACGTGACTGCGGTCACCGTCTGCGTTACGATTAATGCAACTTCGCCCCTCGCCATCATTCCTACGCCGCCGATTGCGCTCTCCCGCCAGCTATATTTAAACGCCTTGCATACTGCGCCGCAGCCGATAATCTTGCCGAGGATACCCAAAACAACCGCAAGGAAAGCAAACAGAAGAATCTCTGCACGCATACCCAAAAAGCTTATCGAGCTTATGCCGATATTCGCAAAGAACACGGGCGAGAAAATCGAACGGCTAGAGACGTCTATCTTAGAATCGATATAGACGCTCGCCCTATGGTCGGTGGAAAGGACTATACCTGCAAGGAACGCACCCGTTATATCGGCAACGCCGAAAATCTTTTCCGCAAGCCAGCTATAGCCGAAACATACCACCAAAGAATAGATTGAAAGCCTAATTTTGGACGGCCAACGCTTATCTAACCACTTGAAAATCTTAGAGACCACCCAGCCGAGAGCAATTGCGACGATGAAAAACGCCACTATCATGATGACCGTGCCGTATGGCGTAGCTTTAAAAATTTCGAAGGCGTTCATTCCCTCGGTTGCGTCGCCCGTCTTTGCAAAGCCCGTAACGACGGATAAGAGTACTATACCGATTACGTCGTCGATAATTGCCGCAGATACGATAGTCGTACCCAGCTTAGTGTGTATCTTGCCTAGCTCCTTTAAAACCGACACGGTAATTGCAACCGAGGTTGCGGTGAGGATAGTGCCTATAAAGATACAGCGGTAGATATGTTCGACGCCAAGCCCTATATTTGAAAAGGGCAGGGAGATTAAAAAGCCGAAGAGCATAGGCACGGCAACGCCTGCACAGGCGACGAGCGCACTTGCAAGCCCTGTGTGCTTTAACGCCCGCACGTTGGTCTCGAGCCCTGCGGCGAACATCAGCAAGAGCACGCCGATTTTGGAAAAGGTCTCGAGAATAATATTTTTGCCGTTTTCCCCTACGGGCAGAGAGAACAGCGCAAAATAATTGCGACCTTCAAAGCCGATTAAAGTAAAGCCGCACAAATCCCCAAAGATTGCGGGACCTATCAATATGCCCGCAATGATATACCCCAACACCTGCGGCAGACCGAAGTGGCGGAATATAAGCCCTAAAGATTTGGTTGCAAATAGTATAATTGCAAGAACTGCTACGAATCCTAAACCGTCGTTAACTACAAACATTTTTTTGCCTTTTTTATCTCTCTTTCGTGTTCCGCATTATTATATCAAATAGAATTAAAAATGTTTAACGTTTTAACGCAAATTGCGCATAAAATAAACTGATTATATATTTAATTATTATTTATCCTTCCTACGCTCGACCGCAAAAAAGCCTTGATTTACAAGGCTTTATCAAGTATTTAAGTAAAACTTATATCACCTATAGATATTAATTTATAAAAAATTTTTAAAAAAGGTATTGACAAATTCTTAAAAGGTGTTATACTTAAGGTACAAAAAGAAAATAACTTACAAAAAATGTTAGGTACCAACATTAATCTAAGAGGTAAGCTATATGAAAGATAAGTAGCGCCGAAAGGCGGACATGGTTAATCATAAAAAATAGATACAGTTTCCACAAGCAGACGAGCGGGTAGCAAGTAGCAACCGCCCGAAGACATATACCTTAATTAGTTTGCAAAGGAGTGAAAGTTATGAAAAGACTATTTTGCAACACTATTGAAGAAAAAGGAAGGTAAAGTCCGATGTACTATTCAACTTGCGGAATCTGATTTCCCAAGACGGTTTTAATTATAGCGGCAAAGTAGCTGCAAGGGTCATTACCCGATTTGCTAAGTAAGCAACCGTGGGAAGGCGATTCCGATAAATTAAAACTTAATAACAAATTCACACCCCGTACGGCGTACTGTACGGGGTTAAATTTTTGTATTATCTTTACGCCCCCACACCACCGCTTTGGTTTACATATCCGCCGCCACTTGGGTTTAAAAGAATAAAGAAAAAAGAATAAAGAAGAAATGTAGTAAAAAGCCCACGCACATATGCGTATGCGTGCGGGCTTTTTACTTAATATTATTAATTTAATCGGTTATGCCGCCTTCCAACTCGTCTAAGGTCAAGTAGAAGGGCTGGATAAAGTTATCCATAAAATACTGCGCTTCGGGCATATTGCGGGAGAATATATCCGCCTCTATGCTCTTTTTTGCCTTTTCAAACTCGGTATTGCCGCAACGGTGCTCTTCTAAACACTTGACGTAAGCCGCCAACCTGTCCGCCGCCTTGACGATTTTATATTCGTCGCTGTCCGTGTCGGGCTTGACGTATAGGCAAAGCTCGTCCTTAAGCTCTTCGGGGAGCATCTCTAAAAGCTTGTCGCAAGCCTTATTCTCAAGCTCCTTATATGCGCCGTGAATGGAATTGTTGAAATATTTTATAGGCGTAGGCAAATCGCCCGTCATAACCTCGCTGCATTCGTGATATACGGCGTACATTACGCATTTTTCTGCGTCCACGTTGCCGCCGTAAATTTTATTTTTAATGACCGCAAGCGCATGGGCGAACACCGCCACCTGCTGGCTGTGCTCCATTATGTTCTCCTCCCTAACGGAGCGCATAAGCGACCACCTTTTAATGTATTTCATTCTGTCCATAAACGCATAAAAATTATAGGGCATATCAATCTCCTTGTGCCGCAAAAGTAACGGGTAGTGACATTATATATTATTTTAATGCAAAATTCAATTGACTTTAATAAAAAAACACAATATAATTTGAGTAACAAAATTAAATAACCGTCG
>JBJFAF010000001.1:0-26981 GCA_051887755.1 Candidatus Coproplasma sp. | reverse complement strand
TACGACGATATGGACGCACTCGATAAAGCCATCTCCCCCGAAAAGGAAGTGGTCGTAATAGGTGCAGGCTTAATCGGCTTGAAGTGTGTAGAAGGCATCTTCGACAGGGTTAAAAAGGTCACGGTCGTAGACCTTGCAACGAGAGTTATGCCTTCGGTTACAGAAGACGAGAGTGCGGCTATGATACAGACCTTCCTTGAGAAAAAGGGCGTGGAATTCGTGCTCGGCGACTGTGCCGCAAGCTATACCGAAAACTCGGTAACGCTTAAAAGCGGCAAGGTACTTTCCTTCGATATTTTGGTCACGGCGGCAGGCGTCAGGGCGAACACCTCGCTTATTTCAGATATAGGCGGCAAAGTAAACAGGGGTATTTTAGTCGATACCCGTCAGCAGACTTCTATAAACGATATTTACGCCGCAGGCGACTGCACGGAGGGGTACGATAGCTCTATCGGCGCAGCCAGAGTGCTTGCGCTTATGCCCAACGCCTATTTGCAGGGTAAAGCGGCAGGCTTGAATATGGCGGGCGGAGACAGCGAATACAAGGACGCAATTCCCTTGAACGCCGTAGGCTTTTTCGGATTGCATATGCTCTCCGCAGGCGTGTACGAGGGAGAGGCGATAAAGGTCAAGGGTGAAAATACGCTCAAACTCCTGTTCGTTAAAGACGGCGTGTTAAAGGGGTTTATACTGATAAACGATTTTTTAAGGGCAGGTATATACACGTCGCTCGTGCGTGGCAAAACTCCGCTTGAGGGAGTGGACTTCGATATGCTTGTAAACGCCCCTCAGCTCTTGGCTTTCCCCGCCGAGGTCAGGGCGGCTAAACTTTCTAGGAGAGTATAATTTATGGTTATAAATACGGATAGCGAAACTCATTTTTCGCAGATAAATTCACAGGTGAGGAATACGCTTGAAAAGGAAATAGAAATCAACGGCTGTATCGGTCAGCGTTATATAGGTACGGGGCTTTCGGGTAAAAGGGTTAAAATAAACGGTATACCCGGCAACGCCTTGGGTGCATATTTGAACGGCGGCGAGATAACCGTTTACGGCAATGCTCAGGACGCCACGGGCGACACAATGAACTCGGGCACTATTATAATTCACGGCAATGCGGGCGACACTACGGGCTACGCAATGCGAGGCGGCAAAATTTATATCCGTGGCAATTCGGGTTACCGCACGGGTATTCATATGAAGGAGTACGGCGAACATAAGCCCGTCATAGTCATAGGCGGCAGAGTAGGCTCTTTCTTAGGCGAATATCAGGCGGGCGGCGTAATCGTCGTGCTCGGTCAGCACGAAGACGATATGCCGATTATAAACAACTTTTGCGGCACGGGTATGCACGGCGGCGTCATCTATATACGCTGTAAAAAGTTGCCCAAATCAATTCCCGGTCAGGTCAGTGCAACGGTAGTTAAGGGCAACGAGGTTAAAGAGCTTTCGGATATAGTAAGAGATTACTGTACCTATTTCAATTACGATGCGGAAGAGCTGTTAAACACCGATTTTACGGTGCTTAAGCCCAACAGCTCCAACCCCTACAAGCAGATGTATACGGCAAATTAATCAGAGTTTTTTTGACGGCTACCCTATAGGGTAGCCGTTTTTCTTGTAAAAAATGGCTTAAAATAATAATTATATTGGTATTGACAAGGCAATTTACCGTGATATAATGGTAATGTAGAACCTATCGGGGGCAGTTTTTTAATGGATAAAAAATACGACTTAAGTTTTAACGACTTTTTTAAAAATAAAGATTTAAGAAACTGCACCGACGCTTTAACGGGCGTTTTAGATAGGCGTAGCATCTTCAAATATTTGGAATGGCTTATAAGTCATAACAGACCGTTTTCACTATTTTTAGTGGATATAGACAACTTTAAAAATATCAACGACACCTACGGGCATATGGTTGGCGACGTAGTCATCACAAAGACGGCACAGGCTTTCGTCTCGACCTGCGGCACGAAAGGCGTAGTGGGTAGATACGGCGGAGACGAATTTTTAGTCGCTTTCGAAAACGTAACCGATTATCAGGAAGTGTGGACGTTCGGCAATAGAATGGCTCGAATAGTTTTGGACGGTTTGGACGAATACGGTCTTCTTAACCTCACAGTTACAGTGACTATAGGTATTTCTCGTTTCCCTTTGGACGCAGACAATTTAAGCGATTTATTAAACATTGCCGATAAGGCGTTATACCGCGGCAAAACTAAGGGCAGGAATTGCTTTATAATCTATCTTCCTGAAAAGCATGCGAATATTTCGTTGCAGGGCGACAGGGATAAACGTTTAAAGCTTATGCAGCTTTGTAATGTTATTTTTAATAATTTAACCGCCTGCGGAGAAGATATATCGCTTGCGATTTCTACGGTATTTAAAAGTTTCGTCTCTTACTATATGTACGACCATATTTGCATAGAGACGCATACAAATCTCAATCACAGCGTAATCTTTCCCCTCTCCGTACAAAAGCAGTTTAATCACATTCCTTACGAGGTTTTGGCAGGAATAGTAAACACTACGGGTTATGCGAGAATAAACGACGTTGAAGAATTAAACCAAAATACCTACTCCGTCATAACCGAAGAGTGCAAAAAACAGGGCATAATGTCCTCGCTGTATTGCAAAATATCCGCCTATGGAAAGGATTACGGCTTTATCAGGGTAGATACCGCAAACACGGCGAGAATTTGGCAGAACGAAGAAATATCATTAGTAATAGTTGCGGCAAGGGCGATAGGGCTTTTGTTGCACTATCAGGGCAAGACGCTTGAAGATTTGCCCTTGGTTGACCCCGTGGAGGTAGGCGGTCAAAAATAAATAAGCGCACTTTTCTATATTTTTCCTTATAAAATTTTAGCGGCTCAGTCATTATGGCTGAGCCGCTACCCGTTTATAAATCAGTCGAGTTGTTTGGGCTTGGAGAATAAATACCCTTGCGAATAGGCAACCTTATTGCGCTTGATTATGCGCTGTATATTCTCGTTTTCCACAAACTCCGCAATTACCTTTTTATCTCTTGTGTTTGCCCAGGAGGAAATCATATTTATGAAATCTCTGCAAGAAGGGTCGGAGTTGGCGTCTTTGACTATGTCGCCCGTAATCTTAATAAAGTCTAAATCAATCCTTAAAACGTGCATTAAGTTGCTATATCCGGAGCCGAAGTCGTCCACCGCAATCTTTGCGCCTAATTTGTGTATTTCGTTGGTAAAGGTCTTTAAATAGGCGTAGTCGGTAATCGCCTCGCTTTCGACTATTTCAAAGATAATCTTTTCGGGATGTTCCGCTTTTTTAAGTTTGTCGAAAATTATATTAAGCGTGCTTTGGTTGTAAATATCGCCCGTGTTAAGGTTTATCGTCACGGCAAAGGGGCGTTTGGGTGCGTCGTCTAAGACCTTTTCAATCATCATCTGCGAAAGCCTGTCGTAAAGCTTGTATTCTTTTGCGACGGGTAAGAAGTCGCCCGGCAGATAAATTTTGCCATCCTTGTCCGCAATACGCATAAGCGATTCGTAAATGTCAATCTCGTGCGTTTTGTTGTTCATTATTCCCTGATAGTAGGGGATAACCCGCTTATACGAAATTGCGTCGTTTATAACCTGTAACAGGTTCATTTCCTTTTTGAAGTCGTCGTCCTCTTCGTCGCTGTTGATGAGAATTTCGCCGTTGCCCTTGTGCAGGTTGACGTACGTCAGCTCTACCTTGTTTAAAAGGTCGTCCTCGCCGAAGACTATACTCATTTCGTAAATGGGTTGATGCTTTTCGTGTTTGATTTTGTCCAACTCGGACTTAACCCTTTTCATATCCGAGACGAACGTATCTTTATTGGGCGTGTTTGCGGCAAGCAGAACGGATAGCTCGCCGTAGCGGTAAACTCTGTATTTGTCGTCGAGAACACGTTTACAGCAGTCTGCGGCGGTAAGCACATATGATGAGTAAACGTTCTTGTTTAAAAATACCCTGATTACGTTTTCGTTCTTTAGCGAAAGCAGGCAAAGAGCGTTAAAGCTCTCGTTTTTAGCGTCGTATACATACCTTGCAAGGTTTGCAAGCCCCGTTTCGTTATCGGTGACCATCTGCTCGGCAAGGCGCTGTTTGCTCTCAGAAATCTCGTTTTTTAGCTCTGAATTCGCCGTACTGAAGAGGTAAGTGACCAAAGGCAGGTTGTCGAACTGCAAATCTGCGTCGTTTTGTAGTGTGGCTATATTCAAGTTGACCGTAGCGTTAGGGTCTTCCGAAAGGGTGGCAACCGTAAACGCAGAGTTGGAATAGCGGCAGGCAGAACCGTCGTATATGAGCTCGCCCGCCATAAACGCACCCGTAATGCGGGTAGTGGTAAAGGCGTTAAGCTCCCACTTAGCGCAGTTGTGTAAGACAAGACGGCGGGTTAAACAGCTGTATGCGAACAGCGCCTCCGCAGGGGAGTTGCCTATCTTTTCGCAAAGCGGACCAAGCGCCGTGACTGTACTGTTGGGGTCTATGTATCCTGCGGTTAAAAATTCGTTTTCCTTAACCTCGTCGAATACGAATAAATCTCCGCCGAGCGGCTCGCCCGTTAAATCGTCGTAATCGTAGTGGAAATTCAAGCCCAGATTTTCAAACTTTTTATTGACTAACGGCAGGGCGTGAATAATGTTCTTGTCCTTTTTTAGGTATTCTTCGCCTACCAGATAGTTAAGCCATTGTTTTGCGGGCTGACCGTCAATTTCAATTAGCCTGTGCTCTTTTGATTTTGTAACTCTGTATGTGCGCCCGACGGACTTAATGCCCGTAATTGCCGCCTGATTGTTTATAAGCAGTTTGCCTTTAAGTTTGGCAACGACGATAAAATCTTCTGCAATAAAGTCGTTATGGACGATATACGCAGGGTCTTTGCATAAATCATCGGTAACCGAATATGCGCCGCCGCCTATGATTTTAAAGTTTACGGCTCGGCTGTTCATCTCTTCTACAAGCTGAGAAACGTAAGGGTATGCGGGGGAGTAGTAGGTGAATAAAAAGCTGTCGCTTGCGCCGCCGAGGTAATATAGAACGTCGTCCGCCACCTTTTTGGGGGAGCGGTAACCCTTTTCGTCCTTCAATCTTACCGAGGTCGTCTTAACGTCTGTGTCGTACAAGTCGATTATTGAAACGAGAGTTTTATCGGTCAAACTTTCGCCTTTATATATGATGCCGCCCACGCTGCAGCCGACAATTTCGGCTTGAGGCAAAAGCCCGCCAAGCTCGTTTAAAAGGGGCGCAATCTCGTCTTTAGACAGCTCGTCAGTATGGACGATAATAAGGTATTTTTTATCGTCGACGAGCTGATTGTGATGCACGAAAGATTTAAGGTTTTTTAAATTGTTGTATAACAGACTGTATACTCTCATTTTCTCACCTAACGCCGCTTTGCCAAAAAATTACAAAGTGTTTGTTATCTTATTATACTCCTGTCTATAGGTTTTGTAAATATCAAAATCAAAAATAAATGAAAGAAATTAACAAAAAAATTTAATTACTAACTGTCTGTTGCTCGCTAAACTTTCTTGACAAGCACGGGCAAAGGGCGGTAAACTTGAGATATCTGCAAGAAGGGCTTGCGGGTAAAACGATTTACTTATGGTGTTTTATGAATAGAAGAATTATAAAAAATATTGCCGTTGCGCTCGCCGTTTTAATCGTGATTGCGGTGTTGACCGTGCTCGGCTATGTTATCTACGTCGCCGTACAGTATTATAGAATAGAGGACGGGCAGGTTTTAACGACATCAAACAACGCCTCGCAAAACGTCGTAAAAGGGGAGGAGTATTCCGTCGTATCCTATAACGTGGGTTTTGCCGCCTACTCGCCCGAATTTACGTTTTTTATGGACGAGGGCGTGATGGTAGATGGGACGAAGACCTACGGCAAATACGCAAAAGGTGTTAATAAGGAGGACGTGGAAAAAAACGTCGTCGGGCAGATTGCAACCTTAAGCGATTTAAACGCCGATTTCTGCCTCTTGCAGGAGGTGGATGAGAGTGCTCATAGAAGTTATAAAATCAATATGATAGAGAGGTTTTCTCAAGGACTTTCGGGGTATTCTTCAACCTACTCCTGCAACTTTCACACGGCGAATTTATTCTATCCCTTCAACGACCCTATCGGCATAATCAACGGCGGAATTTTAACGCTGTCGCAATATAACGTGCAGAGTGCGGTGCGCCGTTCCTTTCCCGTTACCACTAATTTTATAGATAAGCTCTTTGATTTGGATAGGTGTTTTTCTGTTCAATATCTTCCCGTCGAGGGGAGCGATAAAATGTTCGTGTTAATCAACTTGCATATGTCCGCTTACGACGAGGGCGGCAAGATTAGGGCGCAACAGCTCGAAATGCTTAATTTGGTGTTGAGTGAGGAATATGCCGCAGGTAACTACGTTATAGCCGGGGGAGATTTTAACCACTGCTTAATTGCCGACCACTTTGAAAACGACGGGCAGGCGCTGTCGTATTACCCTACCGCACAGCAAGTGCCCGAATGGGTAAAGAGTTCTATTTTACACGGGGATGAGCTTGCGCAGGGCTATAAATTGGCGGCGTCTAAGGACGGTGCGGCAACCTGCAGGGGTGCGGATATGCCCTACGAAAAAGGGGTTAATTACGAAACGGTTATCGACGGCTTTATCGTCTCCGACAATATCGAAGTTACTTGGGAGGGCACTATAGACACGGGTTACGCCTATAGCGACCACAACCCCGTAAAAATGACATTTAAGTTAAAATAAGTGGGTGACATTTATAAGATAAACAGTGGGATATTTTATACTTTAAATTGTATATATAATTAATAAATTTGAATTCACTTTACACTTTTTTTAAATTTACCGTATAATTCTATGAAATAAATTGGCGGGGAAAAATATTATGAACAAAGATATAATTAATAATGCTGATGTTGTGGAATTTTATAATTTAGATGCAGTTAAAAAAAGTGATTGTGGCGACAGGGTGCAAAACGCAATTAATCTTTCATACCGTGATTTACAACGTACTTTACGCAGCTTTAGTAAATGCCCGAAAAAAGAAAGTATTAAAACTCAGATTTCAGTTTTAATAAGAAGAGAATATGAAAAATTGTTTTTATCTGATATGGATAAACAGGGGTTTGATAAATGGCATTTTTTGCTTTGTTTGCAAATGAAGTATATTTTTAAAGATGTATATAAATTTACATACGGACAAGCGCAAAAATGGGTAAATATGTTCTGCAAATATATGTATTTATATGATGATAGAATGAACTCTGTTTTGCCGTTTTTGCATATTCCTATAGATAACATAATCTTAAACGGTATTGATAAACATAGTTGCTATTTTTCTTTACAAAAATTTGTCGCTTTATGTAGACCTTGGAGTAAGTTGGATAATTACGATATTTATTTAGAGTTTCAAAATGAATGCAGGCGTATATTCGGTAAGCCTATTTTACAGGAATTCTATTTGTGGAATAAATGGAGAAATAATAACTTTAAGCGTTTTGAAAAATTAACCGAGTTTATTGATTATTTTGCGGACACAAATCAAGAATTTTATACTTTATCATCACCCAAAGAAGAGATGGTAGACGGGCAAGTAGGGACGCTAATTCCGTGCTTGGTTTATTCAACAGAATGCAAAAATTTTTTATCAGTTCTTTCTCAATTTACCGTTATAAATTATAAGGAAGTTTTAGATAAGCAAGATTTAAAATATGGCGATATACAATGCATTGATTTCAAAAATCAGGACGATGTAACAATTCTTGCATTTTTAACGGCAATAATGCGTTCTATGTATTTTGGAAATGATTGTGATTTGGGTGAGTTTGCAAAAAGTCAAATTATATACAAAATGCTCTGTAGGTTACAAGAATTAGACATCTAGATAATAGTAATTTTGTGTTTACATTAATATATGCACTCAAGACAGTCATTGTTACCTGTATTATAATTCACTCTTCATTGTAAGGTTATTTGATAGATATTATGACTATTCGGCAATATAAAAGCGAAGATTTTGACTTTGTTTCGCAATTATTTTATACGACGGTGAATTGCGTCAACTCAAAAGATTACTCAGCAGTACAGCTTAATGCGTGGATTAAGAGTTCGAATTGTCTGCGAACGAGGCAAAACGATTTATTAAAGCAACGCACTTTGATAGCGGAAATTAACGGCGTAATCGTCGGCTTCGGGAGTATCGATGATTCTGGTTATTTAGACTTGCTCTTTACGCATAAAGATTATCAAAATCAGGGAATTGCTACGGCGTTATGCAACGAGTTAGAGAAAGACCGTGCGGAAATTAAAACTTGTTCTTCTATAACCGCAAAGCCGTTTTTTGTAAATCGCAGCTATATAGTAATCAAAGAACAGGAGGTCGAGCGTTTCGGCGTTAAACTTAAAAACTTTGAAATGATTAAGAAAAACCCTGCCCGATAGCGTTCGGTTCAGGCGAATAGCTTAATTGTTTAATAACCGTAACGAAAAGTTTTAACGGTGGGCGTTTATCATAAACGCCCACCGTTAAAACTGCCTAAAAGCTCATTTTAAAGTACCTATAGACAAACGATAAATTTCGTGTTATAATATATATACCAAATAACCGTTTAACGGTACGAGGGGGAAAACTTATGAAATTATTACAGGCAATTAGTAATATGTTCTCCTTTTGGATAAGGATAGAAGGGAAGTATTCCCGAATTAAAAACGACGAAGAAAAGAGAGATATAAGCGTTAAGCTCGGCGTTCGTTCTATCGTGGAAACAATATACAGCGGAATTTTAGTAATACTTCTTCTTTTGGGCTTATACTTCTGCGTGAACAACCTTTTAAATACGAGGGTGGGCGACGGCACTTACAGTATGCCCTTACTTACCATAATCGGCATAATAGTATGCGGTGTAGGCGCATTAATATGCTTGTTTCAAGGTATGGGCGGCTCTCTCTTATATATGGTTTATCAATTCAAGCTCAACAAAAAGCCCGTGCGCTGGGTTGCGCTTGCGCTTTGGCTTGCAATGATAGTTGCGATTATCGTGTTTGCGATTATCGTATTCTTACAGCTTAAATAGAGGGAACGTTTATGAATATCTGGCACGATACACCTAAAGAAAACGTAAAAAAAGACGTCTTTGATGCGTTTATAGAAATACCTAAGGGCTGTAAAGTCAAATATGAGTTAGACAAATCCACGGGGCTTTTGCGTGTGGATAGAATTTTATACACCTCTACGGTGTACCCTTGCAACTACGGCTTGATTCCCCGCACGCTTGCCGACGATAACGACCCGTTGGACGTGTTGGTTTTATGCAGTGAACAAATTGCGTCGGGCTCGGTGGTTAGGTGCGTACCCATCGGGGTAATCAAAATGGTGGACGGCAATGCGATGGACGAAAAAATAGTCGCCGTTCCCGTCGGCGACCCGTACTATAAACATTACGGCGATATAAACGAACTGCCCAAACACATCTTTGACGAGATGATGCACTTTTTCGAGGTGTATAAGGCGCTGGAGAATAAGACGACCTTCGTCGAGAATGTCTACGGCAAAGTGGAGGCTATGGAAATCGTGGGCAAGTGTATGACTGCGTACGAGTGCAAATATGAGTAAATAAGCATACGATAGTTCAAAATATAAAAAGGGGGCAATTAAAATTGCCCCCTTTTTATATGCCTTTCACCTGACCGAAATATCCTCGTTTCGGGGTATGGTATCTTTATGACTGCTACGCCGTCCGCCAATTGAAACGCCTTTTTCGAAAATCGCATCAAGCGGCGGAAAGAGCAAAGTGACGGTTACGACTGTGCAGATAACCTGCGTCGCCATAGTGTACAGCGAGGCTATAAAATACGCCTTGGTTGCGGCTTGGTCAAAGGAATAGAAAAGCGGAGTGATAACGTCGTCTAAAAGCGTAAAACAGACCGTGCAAAGTGCGGCGGTTGAAACTATTATTACGAGTTTAACGGCGTTTAACTGTCCTTTAAACCTCTTACCGATAAACGCAAAGAGCAGTACGAAGAGGTTGTAATAGATGACGTAAAGAATAATTACGGTGGGGAAGAAACCGAAGATAAAGCACCTTAAAATACAAAATGCGTTAGCAACGATTAAACTGCGCCTAAAGCCGAAACGGTATGCAAAAGCAAGCAGGAGAACGGTAACGACCTCAACCCCCGCAACGAAACTCAATGAGAATTGCCCGCCGATTAAAAGGGCAGTATATACGCCGATAAGCGCAAAGTCCTTAGCCTTCATTAAAACTTAGTGTACACCCAGACGTATACGCAGCCGTTTTTAACCGTTAAGCTTTCTGCGCCTAAGGTTGCAGAGCCTAAAGTCTGACCGCCGTATTCGCAAGTACCCCAAGCCGTGTTTGCATTATCGGTATCGCTCGTGTACAGCATCCAATAAACGTTCGTCGTCTGAGAAACGCCGTTAATGCTCGTAACCATACCTTTTTCAATGGTAAAGCTAAGATTTCCGTCATCTTGCGCACACTCCATAGCTCTAATCAAGCTTGTATTAGGGGTTGCTTCAACTACGGTTATTGCAACCATGTCGTCGTTTGCGCTGACTTCGGTTTTTGCATAGCCTTCGTTTTTGTTGCAACCGGCAAGACAAACGCCCAAAAGGCAAGCAATCAAGCAAAGCAAAAGCGCAATCCAACTCTTTTTAAAATTTTTCATATTGTTACTCCTTAAAAAATTATTTCTAAAATAAAAAAGCACCCACTGCGGGCGCAAATAAAAAAGCACCCCGTAAGGGGCGTGCAAAAATAAAGGCGGTCCGCATCTTCTAAACGCCCAAGACGGACAACCACAGCTTTCGGCGGACAGGCAATCGGACTATTACCGTAATGGCTGTTGCGACGGATTTGCACCGTACTTCCCCTGCTTTCGACTAAAAAAACTTTTCAAGTCACTCGCACCGAAATATTAAAATCAAAGACATTATATATCGGCGTGCGGTTAAAGTCAAGTGTATTTTATAATGACCCCTTTTGTTGACAAACAATTGCGTTTTAACTATAATAGATAGAAAAAAATAATAGGTGTGGGAAGTTTAGTTTTTGTAAAAATTCCTTCGTAGACAGAGAAAAAATGAAAATTATAGACATAATAAACAGTAAAAAGGCGTGTCTTTCCTTCGAGGTGTTCCCCCCGAAGACGAGCGATAAGTACGAATCGGTTACACAGGCGGTGGATAAAATCGCCGCACTCAACCCCGATTTTATGAGCGTGACTTACGGTGCGGGCGGCGGAACGAGCGACTATACCGTAGCCGTTGCTAAGCGCATAAAAGAGTTAGGGGTAGAGCCGCTTGCACACCTTTCGTGCATTTCGTCCGACCGAAAGGACGTGGCAAATAAGCTTGCCGCACTCAAAGAGGAGGGCATAGACAACGTGCTTGCCCTAAGGGGCGATATACCCAAAGATTTTAAAGGCAACCTTGACTATCACTATGCAAGCGAGCTCGTCAAGGAGTGCAAGGACACGGGCAACTTCTGTATCGGCGGTGCGTGCTACCCCGAGGGTCACCCCGAGAGCGCAACACTCTTTTCAGATATAGAAAACCTTAAAAAGAAGGTGGACGCAGGTTGCGACTTTTTGACCACGCAGATGTTCTTCGACAACGACGTTTTCTACAGCTTTTTATCAAAGGTCAGGGAGGCAGGCATCTACGTTCCCGTCATTGCGGGTATAATGCCCGTGACCAACGCCGTGCAGATTAAGAGAATAGTTTCCCTTTCGGGCAGTTATCTTCCCACTCGCTTTAAGCGCATAGTGGACAGGTTCGGCGACAATCCTAAAGCTATGTGCGAGGCGGGCATTATCTACGCAAGCGAACAGATTATAGACCTCTACGCAAACGGCGTTAAGGCTGTGCATGTCTATTCGATGAACAAGCCCGAAGTTGCCGAGGCAATCAAGGCAAACCTTTCAAGCATTATATGACGACGCTTTTATCGACCACTTTAAACTCTATAGACCGCAACGAAACGCTGTACTATCTCGGCTATACCAAAGGAGCCGCACCTACGGAAGAGGTAAGTGCGCTCTTTGACGAGTGCGAAAAGCTTATTTTGCAGGCTCAGGACTTAAAGGCGGTTTACGATATTTACGATTTTTCAGCCGACGGCGACGAGCTAAATTTGGGCTATGCAAAGATAAGGAGCCATTCGCTCGCCCTGAATTTAAAGGGTTGTTCGCATGTGGTGCTGTTTGCGGCAACCGCAGGCGCAGGCGTGGACAGGCTTATCGTAAGATACTCTAAAATATCCCCGTCGAAGGCGGCGGTTTTGCAGGCGATGGGTGCGGCTTTAATCGAAAGTTGGTGCGACGAAATCTGCGCTAAACTCAAAGAAAAGTACAACACGAATACGTCTCGCTTTTCCTGCGGGTTCGGCGACTGCGACATATCCTTACAGCGCAATATTTTTCAGGCGCTGTCCGTTACTAAGCGGTTGGGTATAACCCTATCCGACGACTGCTTTATGACGCCGACGAAATCGGTTACGGCAATGGTGGGCATTAAAGACTTATGAGCGTAAAAGATAAATTAAAAAACTCAATTTTAATCTTAGACGGCGGTATGGGCACTCAGCTACAGGCGGCGGGTCTGCCTTTGGGCACTCTGCCCGAGGAGTGGAACCTAACCCGACCCGAGGAAATTATCAAGGTGCATACCGACTATTTAAAGGCGGGTGCAAACGTAATCTACACCAACACATTCGGCGCAAACTGCTTGAAGTTCGGCGACGGGACGGAGGAAGTGGTTGCCGCCGCAGTACAAAATGCAAAGAGTGCTGCAAAGGACTTTAAAGAGGCTTTCGTTGCGCTTGATGTCGGTCCTACGGGCAGGCTGTTAAAGCCGCTCGGCGACTTGGAATTCGAGGCGGCGGTAGAAATCTTTAAGCGCACGATTAAGGCGGGCGTTGCCGCAGGTGCGGATATAATTGCCGTTGAAACTATGAACGATTTGTACGAGCTTAAAGCCGCAGTGCTCGCCGCAAAAGAATGCTGTGACTTGCCCGTATTTGCGACCGCCGTATTCGGCAGAGATTGCCTAACTATGTCGGGCGGCACGCCAGAGGCTACCGTTGCGCTTTTGGAGGGGTTGGGGGTAGACGCACTCGGCGCAAACTGTTCGCTCGCCCCCGCAGAGCTTACTCAAGTTGTGGAAAGAATGTTAAAGGTGTCCTCGACGCCCGTAATAATCAAGCCCAACGCAGGTTTGCCCGAAGAGAGGGACGGCAGGACAATCTATTCACTTTCCGCCGAAGATTTCGCACTTGATATGTGCCGTTTAGCAGAAAAGGGTGCGACCGTTTTGGGCGGCTGTTGCGGCACTACACCCCGATATATACTTGAACTAACGCAGACATTAAAGGGCATTGAGTTTAAAAGAATAAATGAAAAGCGTTTAACCGTCTGCTCGTCCTACACTCACGCACTCTATTTCGGTGATACACCCGTACTTATAGGCGAACGAATTAACCCCACGGGCAAGAAAAAATTAAAAGAGGCGCTGAGGGAAAATGATATGGCGTATATCCTCGGCGAGGCGGTTGCTCAGTCCGAAAACGGTGCGCATGCGTTGGACGTAAACGTGGGCTTGCCCGAAATTGACGAGGAAAACGTATTGCCCCGTTGCGTGGAGGAAATTCAATCGGTGACCGATTTGCCTTTGCAGATAGACACCTCTTCCTTTAAGGCGATGGAAAACGCAATGCGCATATACAACGGCGTTGCCATCATAAACTCGGTAAACGGCAAGGAGGAGAGTATGCAAGCCGTTTTCCCGCTCGTTAAAAAGTACGGCGGCTGTGTAATCTGCTTAACGCTTGACGAGGCGGGTATTCCCTCCGCCGCAGAGGGCAGGGTGGAGATTGCAAAAAAGATTATTAAGGTTGCAAAAAAATACGGCATTGCAAAAGAAAGGCTGATTTTCGATACGCTTGCAATGGCTGTATCGGCTGACCCTACTGCGGCTCTGGAGGCTGTTAAAGCTTTAAATACTATCCGCTATACGCTCGGCTGTCACACCTCTTTGGGCGTTTCCAACGTATCCTTCGGGTTGCCGCAGAGAGATTTTATAAATTCGACATTCTTTTGTATGGCTCTAAATTCGGGGCTGTCGGCGGCAATCTACAATCCCTACTCGCAGGAGATGACTAAGACTTATAAATCCTTCCTCGCACTCACGGGTAAGGATAAAAATTTCGAGGGATATATTGCGTTTGCCAACGGTCAGGTTCAGCCTGCCGCACTTAAGGCGCAGACCGATAAAGACTTAAAGTACTGCGTCGTAAAAGGGCTTAAGGAGGAGGCGGCGCTCGCCGCTGAAAGACTGCTTGCCGATTTGCCGCCTATGGACGTAGTCAATACCGAAATCATTCCCGCCTTGGACGAGGTGGGCGCAGGCTTTGAAAATAAGACGGTGTTTTTACCTCAGCTTTTAATGAGTGCGGAAGCGGCAAGGGCGGCTTTTGATAAGGTTAAGGAGAGACTATCCTCCAACGAGAACGCAAAAAATACCAAAATCGTCCTCGCTACGGTCAAGGGCGATATTCACGATATCGGCAAAAATATAGTTGCGACTCTGCTATCCAACTACGGCTTTAAGGTGTACGACTTGGGTAAGGACGTCCCGCCCGAAAAGGTGGTCGAAAAGGTTAAGGAGGTAGGCGCAGAGGTTGCAGGCTTATCGGCGTTGATGACTACCACGGTCGTTTCTATGAAGGAGACGATTGAGCTGCTCAAAAGGGAATGTCCCTCCGTTTTGACCTGCGTCGGCGGTGCGGTTTTAAACGAGGAATACGCCGCACAAATAGGTGCGGACAGGTACTGTAAGGACGCAATGCAGACCGTTCGCTTTGCCGAAGAGGTGGAGGCGGGCTTGATAAAATAAACGAAATCTAAAAAATGGCTTAAGCGGCGCTCGGTGGCGTCGCTTAAAATTATTTTTAGCACGGCTTTAAATTAGCTGTTTATATTGCCGTTTTTAGCGCCGAATTGCGCTCCGTAAACGGGCGCAAAGGCAAAATGTAATAAAAATTGTTGACATATATAGTATAAAATGATATTATTAACCTATATGACTGGCTGTAAATTTTTAATATTCGGTCAAGCCGTATACTTACTTAAGCCTAAGGCGCTTGCCTTGGCAAAAATAGTGAATTAAGAGAGAAAAAACATGAGTATTTTGTTATGTGACAGCAACGGAGAGCTTTGGTTTGATAAGGTTAAAGAGCTCGGTATGGATTACATATCTATGCCCTACTGCTACTGCGGAAAGGAGTATAGCTACGACCTCGGCGAAAACACCGATTTTGCAGATTTCTATTCGGCGGTAAGGGCGGGCAACGTGCCTAAAACTATGGCGTTGAATCCCGAAAATTACAAGGATATTTTAACGCCCTATTTCAAGGCGGGGGAAGATGTCTTATATATAAGCTTTTCCCACGCAATGAGCGGCACTTTCAATCAGCTCGACGCCGCATTAAGCGAGCTTAAGGAGCAGTTCCCCGAAAGAAAATGCACAGTTTTCGACACGAAGTCCATCTCGCTCGGCGCAGGAATTCAGATGCTTGCGGCGGCTGAGAAAAAGCAACAGGGCGCAACCGACGAAGAAATAGTTGAGTTCTTAAAGGACTTTACCAACAAGGTCTGCGTTTACTTTTCGGTGGATGATTTAATGCACTTAAAGAGGGGAGGCAGGCTCTCTGCCGTATCAGCGGTAGCGGGCACCATACTTAGCATTAAGCCTATTTTAACCTTAAATGAAAAGGGCGGACTGAGTGTGTTTGAAAAAGCGTCGGGCAGAAGAAAGGCTATCCGTTCGCTTGCCCAAAAGGTCATTGACGAGCTTACCGATACCGCTTATCCCGTATACGTCATAGACGCAGATTGCAAGGACGAAGGCGACGAGCTTGCCGCTCTCATCAAGGAAAAACGCCCCGACGCAAATATCGTACGTCAAATAATCGGTCCCGTTATCGGCACGCACTGCGGACCCGGCACGCTTGGCATAATCTTTATAGGCGATAAGCGTCCTATCCCTTTGGAGGCGGAATAATGATAGAAGTAAAGGAAATTCACTCCAAAAAAGAGCAAAAGAAATTTTTTAAGTTTCAGCATACGCTGTACGGTAAAAATCCCCACGCATACTGCAATCTTTATATGGACGAGTTCGCCGAGTTCGACCCCGAAGTCAACGACGCCTTCCGCTTTGCAGAATGTAGAATGTTTTTAGCGTATAAAGACGGAAAAATCGCAGGGCGTATCGCCGCTATCTGGCACAAAGGCGTAAACGAAAAGACGGGAAAAAAGCAACTGCGTTTCACCCGTTTCGACGTTATAGACGATTTCGAAGTAACCAAGGCTCTGTTTGCAAAAGTCACCGAGTGGGCTAAAGAGCTTGGTATGGAAGAAATTATCGGACCTATGAGCTTTTCCGATTTGAACGAAGAAGGTATGCTCATAGACGGGTTCGACAGGGATAGCACTTACATAGAAATTTACAACGCCCCTTATTATGTCGAGCATATGGAAAAGCTCGGTGCGTATAAGGTGGTAGATTGGAATTGTTACCGCATTAAAGTTCCCGAGAGCTGCGACGAAAGGTTGGACAGGCTTGCCGCCGCAGTTAAAAAGAGAGGGGGTTACGAAACGGTAGACATAGCGTACCTCGTCAAGCACGACAAGGAAAAATTAAAAGAATACATAATGCAGGCTTTGGGCGTCTTAGACGAGGCGTTTGAAGATTTATACGGCACGAGCCCTATAAACGACAAGCAGAAAAAGAGGGAGATGGATACCATACTCACCATTCTCGTTCCCGAGCTTGCGTGCGTCGTATTAAAGGACGATAAGGTAGTTGCCTACGGCTTTATGATGCCCTGCATAAAGGAAGTTATGCAAAAGGGCAAGGGACATATCTTCCCCTTCGGCGTAATACCGTATTTAAAGGCGATGAAACATGTGGAGATTGCCGAGATGATGAGTATCGGCGTAGCTAAAGACCACGCAAACAAGGGTACGGTTGCGATTATTATGAGCGAGTGCCTGCACGGGCTTAAAAAGCTTGGCGTAAAATATCTGGAAACGGGTCCCGAGCTTGAGTACAACAACAACGTACAGAACCTGTGGAAAGATTTTGAAAGAGAGATTGCTAAAAAACACCGTTGCTGGGGTTTGGAAGTCAAATAATTATTTGAGGGCGAAGAAAAAAGAGAGCAAAAAAGGCAAATGATAGAAGTTAAGGAAATATCTTCTAAGAGAGATAAGAAAAAGTTTTTTAAATTTATTTTCGATTTATACAAGGGCAATCCTCACGCCTGCCCCAATATGTACGCCGACGAATTCGCCGAGTTCGACCCCGAAGTCAACGACGCCTTCCGCTTTGCGGAGTGCAAAATGTTCTTAGCTTATAAAGATGGCAAGCTCGCAGGGAGAATTGCAGGTATATGGCACAAGGGCGTAAACGAAAAGTTCGGCTATAAACAGCTTCGTTTCACCCGTTTCGACGTCATCGACGATTTCGAGGTTACAAAAGCTATGTTTGCAAAGCTCTACGACTGGGCGAGAGAGCTGGGTATGAACGAGATTATCGGACCTATGAGCTTTTCCGATTTAAACGAAGAGGGCATGCTCATCGACGGGTTCGATAAGGACAGCACTTACATAGAGATTTACAATCACCCGTATTATGTAGAGCATATGCAAAAATTAGGGGCTTATAAGATAGTAGATTGGAACGCTTACCGAATAGTTTCCCCCACCAAGCTTGACCCCAGAATCAAGAAGATTTCTGAAGACGTAATGAAAAAATACGGCTATGAAATCTTAGACGTAGAATACCTTGCAAAGCACGATAGACGCAAGCTTGAAGAATACGTTATGCAGGCTTTAGACGTTATGGACGAGGCGTTTGAAGATTTGTACGGCACGAGCCCTACGAACGAAAAACAAAAACGCAGACTTATGAAGACTATGCTCTCCATCTTAGTTCCCGACTTTGCTACCGTCGTAACACAGAACGATAAGGTTGTGGCTTACGGATATATGATACCCTCAATGAAAGAGGTTATGCAAAAGGGTAAGGGGCACATTTTTCCCTGCGGCATTATCCCCCTCTTAAAGACAATCGAACACCCCGAAGTCGTGGATTTATTACATATCGCAATGGCGAAGTCACATGCAAATAAAGGTGTTCCTTCAATAATATTAGCCCACTGCGTAGAAGGCTTAATAAAGCATAACGTCAAGTATTTAGAGGCAGGACCGGAGTTGGAGGAAAACAGGCACGTTCAGAATTTGTGGAAGAATTTTGAAAAGCTCTATTCCAAAACGTTTAGGTGCTGGGGCTTAAAGGTAGAGAAAAATTAATATATTAGTAACTGCGGACGCCGTATGCGTCTGTAAGAGGTAACAGATTGTCGATAGACGAAGAAAAGATAAAACTTAATACACCGACCGACGAAATTGCGGCGGGCGGGGAAGACGTTCCTGCGGCGGAGATAGCTAGCCCGACGCCCTCGTCAGAGGTCGAAAATACCTCTCAGGCGGTAGAGGATAATGCTTCTCAGTCAGAGACTGAAAATACCGTTCAAGCAGAGGTCGAAAATATCTCTCAAACGGAGGCGGTTCAGGCGGAGGAAATTACCGCCGCATCGGAGACCGTTCAATCGGAGGACGGCGAGCAAGAATGTCCATCTCAAAATCAAGCGGCGGCAACTCAGGCAAAGCCGCAGAAGAGCAAGGCGTCCAAAATAATTCTCAACGTCGTCTTGGTCATGCTGATTGCCTTGGGTATTTATTCGCTGTTTAAAGTCGTAAACGAAATTCCCGACGCAAGCTCGTCGATTGGCGACGTTTTTGCCAATGCAAGCCCTTGGTTTATGGTGCTTTTGGTCGTCATAGTGCTTAGCATTATGTTCTTGGACTGCACGAAGTTCTGCATAATAGACAAGACGGTCACAGGAAAGGTAAGGCTTCCCTCGTCGGTCAAGACGAGTTTTTTGGGTAAGTACTACGATGCGGTTACCCCATTTTCAACGGGCGGTCAGCCTATGCAGATTTACTATCTCAACTCAAAGGGCATAAGCGGCGGCAACTCTACGGCAATCGTACTCATCCGCTATTTCTCAAGTATTTTAACTTGGGTTTCTCTGGGTGCGGTGCTTATGATAGTAGGTACGGTAAATCACGTTTTAGACGATACTACGGGTAAGACGCTGCTTTTGGTTGCAGGTTGGGTAGGCGTAGGCGTGAACCTAATTTTGCCCATCTTTATTGCGTTCTTTTTGATTTTTCCCAAGGCGATGATTAAGCTTACAAGGGGAATTGTCAGACTTGGAAAAAAGATGAAAATCGTCAAAGACGAGGAAAAGACGCTTAAAAAAGCAACTAAGGTCGTAGACGATTTTAAACACTCTTTCAAGGTTATGGCAACTTCGCCCGTAATGCTCATAATGCTCGTTTTAGTGAGCTATGCGGAGGCGTTTTTAACATTCTCCGTGCCGTACTTCGTTATGAAGGCGTTTTCCTGCGACGTGCAGGGGCAGTTTATAACTATAATGGCTCTTAACGCATTCGCCACCTTCGGCGTATCGTTCATACCTACGCCGGGCAACTCGGGCGTTATGGAGGGTATGGCGGCGCTTGCGTTCTCTGCGGCGGCAGGCAATACGCTTGCTTGGTCGGTTCTCGTCTGGAGACTTGCCGTCTATTATATCTATATTATAATAGGGCTCGTCATCACCGTAAGGGATATAATTAAGAAGAATATCATCAACAGAAGGAATAAAAATAAAACCCGAAAGAATTGTTGAGAGGAAATTTTTTAAGATAAAAATCAAAGCGGAGGGTTTAAAAACGGCTTTCCGCTTAAATTTTACGGTTTTTTTCGTTAAAATACACAATGAAAAAAAATATTGCGATAATTGATTGCATATCGTCTTACGTTGTGTTATTATATAAAAAAGCGGAATATTACTATAAAATATACACTTCCGCACAATAAATCAAGAGGAGATTATGGACGACCCATCTAAGCGACGAGCTTGTCGCTTTCAGTTTTTTTCAGATACGCCCCGAATGACGTCGAGGGCGCATTTTGAGTTAAAAAGAATTCTTCTTACGTTGTAGGGATAGGTCAAAAATTTGTCTTTATAACGTTTTGGAGGATTTATGAACAGTACAACTCAAATAGTTTTAGTATTAGTAGTAGTTTTATGCGTCTTGTTTTCGGGCTATTTTTCTGCGACGGAAACGGCGTTTACCGCAATCAATAAAATTAGGTTAAGGGCAAAGGCGGACGACGGCGATAAGGGCGCAAAGCGAGTTTTAAAGCTTGCCGAAAACTACGATAGGTTGCTCTCGACCATTTTAATAGGCAACAATATAGTCAACATCTTAGCGTCGTCGCTTATGACGTTGCTCTTCGTCGAATGGGTAAAGTCCAACGAAAGTCTTGCCACCGTACTCTCGACTTTGGTTATGACGGTTACGGTGCTAATCTTCGGCGAGGTCACGCCTAAGACGCTTGCAAAGGAACACCCCGAAGGGTTTGCAAGAATGTCTGCGCCCATAATCGGCGCTCTTGCGTATGTGCTTACGCCCCTCAACGCCTTTTTCTGGCTGTGGAAAAAGATGCTCACCAAAATCTTTAAGCATAAGGAAGACACGGCAATCACCGACGACGAGCTTATGATTATGGTAGACGAGGCGGAGCAGGAGGGCGGCATAAACGCCGAGGAGAGCACTCTTATTAAAAGCGCAATCGAATTCAACGACTTAGAGGCAAAGGATATCCTTATCCCCCGAGTTGACGTCGTTGCGGTAGATTGTAATGCGCCTTTCGACGAGATTGACAAAATCTTCTTCGATACCCGCTATTCCCGTCTGCCCGTGTACAAGGACAGCATAGATAATATTATCGGTATTCTGCACGAGAAGGACTTTATCAAACAGCGAATGGACCCCGCATTTTCGTTAGAAAAGGCGGCAAAGCCCGCAATATTCGTCGTATCGACGACCAAAATCAGCGCAGTGTTACAGCAGTTGCAAAAGAAAAAGTCGCATATGGCGGTCGTTTCGGGCGAGTTCGGCGAGACGGTCGGCATAATAACGATGGAGGACATTTTGGAGGAGCTCGTCGGCGAAATTTGGGACGAGCACGACGAGGTGGAGTCCGATATAACCGAAGTCAGCGAAACCGAATTTAAGGTGCTCGGTTCGACTTCGCTCAACGATTTCTGCGAATATTTCGATATTAAGGAAGTCGATTGCGAAAGCGCAACCGTCGGCGGTTGGGTCATTGAAATGCTCGGGAAAGTGCCCTCTATGGGCGACGAGCTGACGTACGCCAACTTAAAAATTACCGTAAGTATGACCGAATTTAGGAGAATTAACGAGCTTAAGGTCGTTAAGCTCTCCGAAGAGGAGCAGGAAGAAGAGAAGGCGGATAAGGCTGAATAAGTTTTTAACTTGCTTAAATAAAATTAACCCGAAAGGGCAAACTAACGATATAGGAGAAATAAAAATGGCAAAGATAACCAAGGACACTTTAATTGCAGACTGTCTTAAAATCAACCCCAACAGCGCAGAAATTCTTCAAGCCGTAGGCATGCACTGCATAGGCTGTGCAATGGCTCACGGCGAAACGATTGAAGAGGCTGTTTTCGTTCACGGCAACGATTTGGACAAGCTTTTAGCAAAGCTCAACGAGGGCGTGGAATAATTTTTATTCCGCAGAAAACACAGAAAGGAAGAATTAAACCGCCGTACAAGTACGGCGGTTTTTAGTAGATTTAATTAACAGGTATAATATGGACGATATAGAGCGTTTACAAGCTATTTTAGACGATAGCAAAAGAGTGGTATTTTTTGGCGGCGCAGGGGTATCGACGGAGAGCGGTATACCCGACTTCCGCTCTGCCGACGGGCTGTATAATCAGAAATATGCCTATCCTCCCGAGCATATAATCTCCCACGATTTCTTCTTTGCGAACACCAAGGAGTTTTACCGTTTTTACCGAGACAAGATGATATTTCAGTCCGCAAAGCCCAACGCCGCACACCTGTTTTTAGCCCGTGCGGAGACTGTGGGAAAGCTTGACTGCGTAATCACCCAAAACATAGACGGCTTGCACCAAAAGGCGGGAAGCAAAAGGGTGTTCGAGCTACACGGAAGTATCCACCGCAACTACTGTCAAAGGTGTAAAAAGTTCTTTTCGTTGGACTATATAGCGGGGTCAACGGGCGTTCCGCACTGCGAGTGCGGCGGCGTTGTAAAGCCCGACGTGGTTTTATACGGCGAATCGCTCGACGATAGCGTGGTCAGCGGTTCTATTAACGCCATTTCAAGGGCGGATACGCTTATTATAGGGGGTACGTCGCTCGTGGTCTACCCTGCCGCAGGGCTTATAAACTATTTTAACGGCAAGCACCTCGTGGTTATAAATAAGAGTGCGACCTCGGCGGATAGCGATGCGGAGCTCGTAATCAAAGCGCCTATCGGAGAAACCTTCTCTAAACTGAGATTAAATTGATAGCCTTTTTAAAACTGAATAGATTATATTAACTTGATTGCCTTTAACTGCTTTTAATGGAAAATTTTTTGCATTGAATACCCTGCCTGACTTGGGTTATAATGGGGAAAATTCCAAAAGGAGAAAACGTAAAAATGAAAAAGGCAATCATTTTAGTTTATGCGGCTTTTATTACCGCAACCTCGTGCGTGGCGGCGTTCGGCTGTAGCGCACAAAAAATTACCGAGGAGCTTCCGCCCGATAGCGAAATAGTGGAAGAACTCCCGCCCGCCGACGCAGAAGATACTCCGCCCGTAGCGGACGAAACTCCGCCCGACGTGGACGAGGCGACCCCGCCCAACGTTGCACCGCCCGCAGAGGAGGTTGCGCCCCCTGTGCAAGAGCCGACACTCGCTAAGGCGGAATATATCAAGGTCAATGCGGAAAGCGTAAATATCCGCAGCGGCGCAGGCACGAACTATTCGGTTTTGGGCGTTGCCGAAAAGGGGGCTATATACATATACGCAGGGCGTAGCGGCAACTGGCTAAAGACGATGTATAAAAATAAGACGGCGTATATTTACGCAAACTATTGTACGCTCACCTATATGGACGCAAGCGAAAACGAAAAGATAGAGGCGGTCATTTTGGAGGGAGGTAAGTGTTTGGGTGTGCCATACGTCTACGGCGCAACGAGGTATTTAGACGAGAACGGCAAGCGCATTTCAAGCTTTACCGCAACTCAATTCGATTGCTCTTCGCTAATGCAATATATCTTTAAGTTGGGCGCTGACGTGAATTTAAAGCTTAATACCCGCACGCAAATCTATCAGGGTACGACGGTTAAAAAGTCGGAAATTCGCAGGGGCGATTTATTATTCTTCACCAACGACGCCCGTAAAAACAACGTGGGAATAGAAAGAGTAGGGCACGTCGCTTTGTACCTTGGCGACAACTACATTCTGCACACGTCCTCCGACTATGCGAGAATTGAGCAAATTTCTACCAAGCGTTGGAGCTATTATATTCAGGCACAGCGTATTTTATAAAGACGGGAAATCTATGTGGCAAGGAGGACTGTTCGGGAAAATAGGATAATAATAGAGGAAGAACGCCTTCCCTTGTGATAGCTTTACGATAAAAAGAAGAACGCCCCTGCAAATCTTTGCAAGGGGCGCTCATTAAATTTACCGCAGGCAGTTAAAGGTCGTCTGCATCCTGAACGGGCTTTTCGCGCGGGTCGGCGCAAGTGCCCGTATAACTGCCGAACGGGTCGTCCAAACTGTAAAATTTATTTGCAGTTTTTCGTGCTTTTGGAAGAGCCGCAGTTCTTGGTGTTACTGCAATTTTTAGTCTGCTTGTTTTCCTGATTGTTAGCTTTCTTCATGATTTCTCCTTCCCGTAGGGCACGTTCAACGTGACGAAGCCTTGGCTTTCTTTACACAAAGGGCAAACAGTCCACGCCTCGGTGGAGGTGTGCATAAAACCACATTCCTTGCAGACGTAAAGAATGGGGCTTTCGTTTTTATACAGGTTGCCGCTCTCCATAGCCTCGTGGAGGTAGTTAAAAATCTGCTCGTGGTGCTTTTCAACGTTGGCAATCATATTGAACAACGCCGCAACGTCGTCAAAGCCCTCGTCAGCCGCCTCCTTAGCAAAAGCAGGGTAAATGCGTTCGTGTTCGTTTTTCTCGTCGATTGCGGCAAGCTTAAGCATTTCAGTTAAATCTCCCGTATGATAGGGGTAGCCTGCGTCTATTTCGATATTATCGAGCTTTTTGCCTCTTTTGGTCAGCTCTTCAAAAAACCTCCTTGCATGGACGGTTTCGTTTTTGGCAAGCGTCTTAATCTCGTCGGCAAGCGCAATATAACCCTGTGCCGTAGCCTCTCTCGCAATAAGCTGATAGCGCATACCCGCCTGACTTTCACCCGCAAACGAGCGGGCTAAGTTCAAATAAGTCTTAGTTTCGTCAAATTCCATAATGCCCTCCGTAAAATTATCTTGCGCCAAAAGAGAGCGGTTATACTCCTTGCGTATTTGGAATATTTTGTATTCGGCAAAAAACGCCGCCGCACGCTTTATAAATAAAACGTGCGGCGGTAACTTAGAATACGCCGTATCATAAATATCCGTATTTCTTTCTAAAGCATACGATAAACGTCGTCGTTATTGCAATTGCTAAAAGCTCTGCAAACACGTTTGCCGACCAAATACCGTCCACGCCCCATAGGATAGGTAAGACGATTACGCAGACAACCTGTAGTAAAAGCGTGCGCATAAAGGAGAGTATAGCAGAAATAAGCCCGTTGTTTAAGGCAGTGAAGAACGCCGAGCCGAAAATGTTAAAGCCGAGCACTAAAAACATAAATGCACAAATCGTAAACCCCCTGCGGGTGAGGGCGAACAATTCCTCGTTATACCCGACGAAGATATAGGGCAGGGGATAGGATAGTGCCATAGCAAGCGCAAACATACAAACCGAGGCTATTGCAACTATTATAATGCTCTTTTTAAATACGTTTTTCAGCTCGGCTTTATTTCCTGCCCCGAGGTTGAACCCGATTATCGGGCTTACACCCACCGAGTAGCCTATAAAGGCGGAGCAGAATATAAAGTTGACGTACATCAAAACGCCGTATGCGCTTACGCCGCTCTCGCCGACGAGGCGCATAAGCTGATAATTATATAGTATATTGACAAGCGATAGCGACAAATTCGTCATCAGCTCGGAAGAGCCGTTGGCGCAGGTTTTAGCTAAAGCTTTAAAATCTACTAACGGTTTGCCTAAGCGCAAGACGCCTTTGCGGTTAATCGTAAAGTACAATACGGGGGATAAACCGCCTACCGCCTGACCCGTCACGGTTGCCGCCGCCGCACCAACTATGCCCCATTTGAACCCTGCTAAAAAAACGGCGTCTAAAACGGCGTTGGTCACGCCTGCCGAGATTATAAACGCAAGCCCTAGCTTTGGCTTTTCGGCAACGGGGAAAAAGCTTTGGAACACGTTTTGCAGCATAAACAGGGTTATGCCCGCCATATTTATTCTGCCGTATAAGACGCAGTTGTCAAAAATTTCTCCCTCGGCTTTTAAAAGCCGTGCCAAGTCGGGCATAAAAACTTCGCCGATGGCGGTTGCGGTTAAGCCGATAATTACGGTTACGGCAATCAAAAAGGAGAATATGCCGTTAGCCTTTCGCCTGTCTCCCTCGCCTAAAAGTTTTGAAACGAGCGCCGCACCGCCTGCGCCTATCATAAAGCCGAGCGTGGCAAATGCCATAAGCACGGGCATAATCAAATTGACTGCGGCAAACGCCGTCTCGCCCGCAAAGTTGGAAACGAAAATTCCGTCCACGACGCCGTAGACGGAGGTGAAGACCATCATTATAATCGACGGCAGGACGAATTTTAATAGACGCCTAAACGTGAAAGAACGGGCAAACTGCGAGGTTGCGTTTTCGTCCGTCGGTAAGTTGTTTAATTGATTATCGTTGAGATTTGTCTGCATAAAAATGGCGCCGTAGCTAAAGGCGGCAGGTTCAATTTTATAAAAGCATTGCTTTTATGGGTAGGGCGTATTATTTATTACCTATCGCCTTGACCATCTCAGCAAGCGCAGGAATGATACTTTTAACGTCAACGTCGGAGGTATTGAGCATTAAGTCGTAAGATTCCTTATCGCCCCAAGGGTGGGAGGAAAGTAGGTCGCACAGCCTTGCTCTGCCTTTATCTATTGCCCTCGCATTCTTTAAAATGCGCTTGTCGGAGACGTCTTCGCCCTCGGCGGCGCGCTCTCTGCAACGCTTGATTTTGGAGGCGTCGCTCGCATAGACGAAGATTTTAACGGGCTTAAGATTTGCCAAGATTACGTCCGCACAGCGCCCGACGATAACGCAATTGCCCTTTTCGCCGATAGCCTTGATGACCTTCTGCTGTCCGACGAGCACTTCGGTCGCACAGTCGGGCACGGGAGATACGAGCGGCATAGTGTGCGCAAAGCTGAACGCAAAGTTGGAAAACCCACCCTTTTCCAGAACGGAATTTACATAGTCCTCGTTAAGAGCCGTGTGTTTTGAAATTTTGGTCACGAGCTCTTTATCGTAGTAGGCGTAACCCAACTCGTCGGCAAGTCTTTTGCCGACCTCTCTGCCTCCGCTTCCGAATTGTCTTGAAATGGTAATTATCATATTATAACCCCCTGTATATGAGCAATTTAGTTGGTTTTAATCATTGTTCCTTGGGGAACAGCGATTTGAGCATCGTACCTAAGTATAATACGGGTACGATACTAATTTTATCCGCATATTTTGCGACGGACTTTAAATTTTTGGCGGGCAAAAGCACCCTTTTAAAACCCATTTTAACGCACTCGGAGACCCTCTTTTCGGCGTATTGAACGGCCCGTACTTCGCCCGTTAATCCCACCTCTCTGAATA